>CAZEFG010000121.1:0-3369 GCA_964511355.1 uncultured Iamiaceae bacterium | reverse complement strand
GGACGCGTCGTCGAAGTCGTGGGCGACTCGGTCGTCGTGGTGGGTTCCTCGCCCTCGCCGGGCTCCTCGAGCGGCAGGGTCGAGGTGGTCGTGGTCGTGCCGTCGGCGCGCTCGAACTCGGCGATCTCGGTCGAACACGAGGCGAGCGGCAGGTCGACATCGCGGTCGGGGTCGACGTGGTCGCGTTCGATCCAGGCCCGGTCGGCTGCCGCCCCGGGGGCACGCAGCTGCACCCAGTCGCCGGATTCGTCGGTGCCGGTCAGGTACACCCGATCGCCGGATGCCAGCCGGCCGAGGTCGCCCTCTCCTGGGCACAGGTAGTAGTGCACGGCACCCGCCGCCGGGACCGAGGCACTGGGGGCGCTGGCGAACGGGCCGTTGCCCGAGTATCCGAGGGCGAGGCCTGCGGCTCCGGCGCCGATCCCGCCGCCGATGGCTAGGCCGACCAAGATGCGGTTGATCATGCGGATCCTCCGTCCACGGGTGACCACACGGGCGAGCATCTCGTCACGTGGGGTGGGAGTGGGCCAGTGCTCAGACATCGGCGATCACCCCCTCGGGGTCGATGCTCAGGTCGGTGCCAAGCCGAATCCGCAAGGCAGCCAGACCTCGACTCAGGTGGGTCTTGACCGAACCCGTCGAGACCTTCAGGGCGGCAGCGGTATCAGCCTCGGACATGCCAGCCAGGTGGCGTAGGGCCACCACTTCGCGCTGCCGCTTGGGAAGGCGGGCCATGGCATCGACCAGCGCGAGACGAATGGCGACATCGTCGTCGTCGCGGCCCTCTTCGGCCATGGCGGCGTCGGTCATGCGGTTGCCGCGCCGGGCCACGTCGAGGGCCAGGTTGGTCGCCACCCGCACCACCCAACCTTCTCGCCACGGCTGGTCGCCGATCTTGCGCCAGTGGGCGAAGGCCCGGGCCATCGCTTCGGCGGCCACATCCTCAGCGGCGGTCTCGTTGCCGAGGATGCGCCGAGCGACTCGGAAAGCGCGCAGGAAGAGGTCGTCGAAACTCTCCTCGAAACTGCTCGTCGTCCGTCCCATCGTCACGTCCTGTAGACGACCCGGCCCCTGGATCGGTTGACAGAGATTCTTCCCCAAGTACAACGCTCATGCCGTGTGGTTGAGCAGATCGCCCCTGCGGGTTGGTGAATATGGCGCTGATGGCGGCTAAGGTGACCCGGTCGCTTCTTCATGGAGCGACATCGTCAGCCCGAGTGGCTGGCGGGTCACGGCAGGGAACACCCGGTCGAGGCCACCCGTCCACCCCGCGCGATGCGGGCGTTGCCCCCGGGCATCGAGGGACGGGCAACGCCCCTGGGAATTCATCGCACCCGCCTCACCTTGCCCGCCGCCGCGGGCCACCGAACATGGAGCAACACGCTGTCTGCAGCACCTATCGCCCCGGCTGCCCCTGAGGCCGCCCCCGCATCGACCACCTTCGCCGAGCTAGGCGTCCCTTCCTCGATCGTGGCCAACCTGGCCGATCGTGGAATCACCGACGCTTTTCCCATCCAGGTCGCAACCCTCCCCGACGCCCTCGCCGGCCGCGATCTCTGCGGCAAGGCGCCCACCGGCTCGGGCAAGACCATCGCCTTCGGCATTCCTCTCGTCACCGGCCTCGGTCGGGCCAAGCCCCGCAAGCCACGGGGTCTGGTTCTTGTCCCCACTCGCGAGCTGGCCACCCAGGTCCACGACGAGATCCGCGCCCTCGCCGGTCCGGGCGGAGCCTCCAGCGCCACCTTCTTCGGTGGTGTCGGCTTCGGCAATCAGCTGAAAGCCCTCCAACGCGGCGTCGACATCGCCGTGGCCTGCCCGGGTCGGCTGGCCGACTTGCTCAACCAGGGCGCCATGGACCTTTCCGAGGTCCAGATGGTGGTGCTCGACGAAGCCGACCGCATGGCCGACATGGGGTTCCTCCCCGAGGTCAAGCGCATCCTCGACCGCACCCCCGACAATCGTCAGACCCTCCTCTTCTCCGCGACCCTCGACGGCGACGTCGATGTGCTGATCAAGCGCTACCAGAAGAAGCCGGCCCGCCACGAGCACGTGGTCAAGGAAGACACCCCCAAGAACCGCCACGAGTTCTGGGCCGTCGAACGGGATCAACGCCTCGCCACCACCGCCCGCCTGGTCAAGACCGAATGGCCGGCGGTCGTGTTCGTCCGCACCAAGCGCGGCGCCGACCGGGTCGCCCGCCAGCTCGAGCGCGACGGTGTCGCGTCGGCCGCCATCCACGGCGACCGGTCCCAGGGCCAGCGCGAACGCGCACTGGCCGACTTCCAGTCCGGTCGGGTCCAGGCCCTGGTGGCCACCGACGTCGCCGCCCGCGGCATCCACGTCGACGGGGTCGCCTGTGTCGTGCACTTCGACATGCCCCCTGACCACAAGGACTTCGTGCACCGTTCCGGTCGCACCGGCCGGGCGGGTTCCACCGGGCTCGTCGTATCTCTTGTGCCCGGCGACCAAGTCAAAGACGTGCGCAAGATGCAGCGCACCCTCGGTCTTTCCAGCACCATCTCGGCCCCCGACCTCGACGGGATCGGTCCGGTGCGCACCCCACCGGCCGTCCCCGCCCGTCCTCGCCAGGACAACGCTCCCGGAAGCCGCAGCGGTCGCCCCAGCGGCGGCGGTGGCGGCCGCGGCCGCTCCCGCGGACCTCGTCGCGGCGGTCCAAGCCAGGCGCAGACCTCTGGCCCCAAGCGCAACGGCAACCCCAAGGCCCGCACTCGGGGACGCAAGCCGACCAGCTCCCGCTAGGTCCGACACTTCGATTCACCGGCCCCAACCGACTAGGTTGCGGGCCGATGAGCACCACCGAGACCACCGAGGCATCCGCCCCGCGGCGGGTCCGCCCCCAGCACATAGTCATCGGCATCGGCGTCGTCATGGCCGTAGTGACGATCATGTCGGGTATCGCTTCGCTGACCTTCGGGTTCACGGACGACGCCGAGATCCAGCGCAAGGTGTTCGGCAACGTCCCGAGCGGCGTGAAGCTCGTCTTCTACACCGTGTTGCCAGTGCTGTTCATCTACGGCGCGGTGCTGTTCTCACAACGGGTCCGCAACTGGGAGCGGGGCGGCCCCGACAAGCGGGCCACCACCAAGAAGAACATCGGACGTCGCCTCAAGGACTTCCGCGCCGGGGTCTACATGCAGACCCTGCTGCGCGATCCTGCCGCCGGAATCATGCACTCGCTGATCTATTTCAGCTTCCTGATCCTGCTCGCCGTCACCATCACCCTTGAGATCAACTACCAGACCCCGAGCAGCCTCAAGTTCTTGAACGGCCGGGTCTACCAGGCCTACTCGTTCGTGGGCGACGCCGCCGGCCTCATGCTCTTTGTCGGCGTGATGTGGGCGATCATCC
>CAZEFG010000120.1:0-7382 GCA_964511355.1 uncultured Iamiaceae bacterium | reverse complement strand
CCTCGACGAAGTCGAGGTCCATGCCGAAGGTCTGGGACTCCTCGACGGTGACCACGCCGTCCTTGCCCACCTTGTCGATGGCCTGGGACAGAACCTCGCCGATCTCTGGGTCGTTGTTGGCCGAGATGGCAGCAACCTGAGCGACTTCAGAGGTGTCGTCGATCTCCTTGGCCTGGCTGGCGACAGCATCGACCGCAGCGTTGACGGCTGCCTCGATGCCCCGCTTGAGGCCCATGGGGTTGGCACCGGCGGCCACGTTGCGCAGGCCCTCACGGACCAGAGCCTGGGCGAGCACCGTCGCGGTGGTGGTTCCGTCACCAGCGATGTCGTTGGTCTTGGTGGCCACCTCCTTCACGAGCTGGGCACCCATGTTCTCGAACGCATCCTCGAGCTCGATCTCGCGAGCGACCGAGACGCCGTCCTTGGTGATGGTGGGCGCACCGAACTTCTTGTCGATCACCACGTTGCGACCCTTGGGGCCGAGGGTGACCTTGACGGCGTCAGCCAGCTGGTTGACGCCGGATTCGAGGGCGCGACGCGCCTCCTCGTCGAACTTCAATACTTTCGCCATGTCACTCCCTACTTGATGATGGCCAGGACGTCGCGAGCGTTGAGGATGAGGACATCCTCACCCTCGACGGTGATTTCGGTGCCGCCGTACTTGCTGTAGACGACGGTGTCGCCCACGGAGATGTCCATGGGCACACGGTTGTTGTCCTCGCCGAAGCGACCGGGACCGACGGCCAGGACTTCGCCCTGCTGGGGCTTTTCCTTGGCAGTGTCGGGGATAACCAGGCCACTAGCGGTCTTTTCCTCGGATTCACCCGGCTTGACAACGATCCGGTCTTCGAGGGGCTGCAGATTCATTCAACGCCTCCGTGGGGCAGTTAGCAGTCTCACCTAACGAGTGCCAAACATACCGGTTAGCACTCGCACCTGCAAACTGCCAACGGGCAATTTTCTTCCCGGCGTCCCCCTGCCCGCTCCCCGGGGCGCCAACCATGGGACGTGCCTTGCCTCCGATGATCGCAGGATCCGATCGCCTACCGCTCCGATCCTGCGATTAGCTGGCCCACCCACCACCCCCGCCGAGCACACCACGGGCCCGGCGAGCTCTTGGTGAGTACGGGCTAGGCGACAGTGGGGAGGCGGAGGTTGGGTTGGGCGCCGAGGTCGAGGGCCGAGGGGCCGTCGACCCCGAGGCGGTACCAGCCCGCCGCGGCCACCATGGCGGCGTTGTCGGTGCACATCGAGCGACTGGGCACATAGGCGTGCAGGTTGTCGTCGACGCACACCGAAAGCAGGCGCTCGCGCAAAAGCGAGTTGGCCGCTACCCCACCACCAAGTCCGAGGCTGCGCGCCCCGACTTCGTCGGCGGCCCGGCGAGCCTTGGTGACCAGCACGTCGACCACCGCCGCCTGAAACGACGCCGCCACGTCGGCGGTGGCCACGTCGGGGTTCTTGCGGACGTAGTTCACCACCGAGGTCTTGAGGCCGCTGAAGGAGAAGTCATAGCCCTGGTCGAGCATGGGACGGGGGAAGTCGATGGCGGTGGGGTTGCCTTCCATGGCCAACGAGTCGATGGCCGGGCCACCGGGGTAGCCGAGGCCCAAGTAGCGGGCGACCTTGTCGAAGGCCTCTCCGGCGGCGTCGTCGAGGGTTTCGCCCAGGATGTGGTAGCGACCGTGGTCTTCCCAGTGAACCAACATGGTGTGACCACCCGAGACCATCAGCACCACCGCCGGGAGTTCGAGATCGGGTTCGTCGAGAAAGGCGGCGTGCAGGTGGGCTTCGAGGTGGTTGACCGCCACGAACGGCACGTCCCACACCAGCGCCAATGCCTTGGCGGTGCTCACCCCCACGAGCAGTGCGCCCACCAGGCCCGGACCAACGGTGGCTGCCACAGCGTCGAGGTCTTTGGCCTCGACTCCCGCCGACAACATCGCCTCGGCGATCACCGGCGTGATGAGCTCGACGTGCGCCCGGCTGGCGATCTCGGGCACCACCCCACCAAAGCGGGCATGCAGATCAATCTGGCTCGACACCACCGACGACAGCACCTTGCGGCCGTCGACCACCACGGCAGCGGCGGTCTCGTCGCATGAGGTTTCGATTCCCAACACCACCGATGCCGTCACGGCATCCTCCTTGTCTGCTCGGCCCGAACCTGGGCTAGGTGATCGACCACATCGAGGTCGATCTCGGCGGCCACTCGGGCCAACAATGCGCCGTAGGCGGGAGAGTCGACACCGTGGGCCCACATGATCACTGCGTCTTCGGCCCCCGGTTCAGATCCGTTGGCGCTCGGCAACACGCCGGTCTCGGCGTAGTAGCCCTTGCGAACCCCAGCGGACTCGAACCCGAGGCGTTCGTAGAGCCGTTGGGCCACCGAATTGCCAGCCCGAACCTCGAGGGTGACGGCGGTGGCCTCGCGGGCGACCGCCTCGCCCAGCAACGAAAGCATGAGTGCCGTACCGATGCCCCGACCTTGCCAGACCGGATCGACGGCAACGGTGGTGACGTGACCCTGGTCGAGGACGAACACCAAGCCAGCGTGGCCGACTACTTCGCGCCCCACCCGGGCTACGACGTAGACCCGCTTGGCCTCGGGCTGAGCCAGCTCGCCTTGATACAGCGCACGACTCCAGGGACGGGGATAGACCTGCTGGTCGATGCGCAGAACTCCACTGAGGTGCCGAGCGCGCATCGGCACGATCTGCACCGCCGGGGCTTTGATCTGGGTCGTAGCGCGACGCGCGTTCACGCCGAATCCCGGGTGTTCCAGTTGATCTCGGCATCGGGGCTGCGCAAATAGAGGGGCTCGAGATCCCACGAGTTGACCCACTCCTCACGCAACGCCTGAGCGTGGGCCAGCTGCACCAGCGCGGTGGCGGTCGGGTAGGCCAGCGTCTGTTCGGCCAGCTCGACCCGGGACAGCCCGGTGAACATGTCGCTGTAGCGCAAGGCGCCATCGCCCACCATTAGGCAGTCCTCGCCCCGGGCGATGATCTCAGAGGCCAGGTCGTCCGGGGATCCGACCGCGGGTTCGGTGATCCGCTGGATCCCGCCCGGAACCTGGCGGTAGAAGGCGTAGAAGATCTCGCCCCGGCGGGCATCGAGGGCGGCGACGATGAGGCGGTTGGTGAACCGCACCGGAAACGCCACCAGATCGAGGCTGGTGACCCCGATCATGGGAATCCGCAGGGCGTGAGCAATGGCCTTGGCCGACGCGATGCCGACCCGTAGCCCCGTGAAGAGGCCGGGGCCAAGATCGACGGCGACCACGCTGATCTCGCTCAGCTCGACCCGGGCCTGACGCCGGACGAAGTCGATGGCCGGGGTCAGGGTCTCGGCGTGGCGCTTGCCACGCGACGAGTGGGCCGAAGCCAACACACCCTCGTGGCCGCCGATGGCGCATCCGACCTGTTGAGTGGCGGTGTCGATCCCGAGGATGAGCATCAGCCGTCTCCCTGCTGTGAGGCATCCGCGGTCGAGGCCACGACCAGCCATGGCTGCACGGCGCTGGTGATCGCCCGTTGGCGGGCCGCCCACCGGTTCCCGACCAGGCGCAGGTCGATGTTTCGGTCGTCGTCGCCTTCGCCCAGAGTGAAGGTGACCTCGAGAAAATCGTGGGGCAGCGCGGGCAGGATGGCGTCGCCCCACTCGATCGCGGTGACCGCATCTTCGTCGTCGAGCAATTCGGCTAAACCGACGTCGAGGACCTCGCTGGTGGCGTCGAACCGGTAGACGTCGAGGTGGTGAAGGCGCAGGCGCCCTTCGTACTGACGGGCCAAGGTGAAGGTGGGGCTGGTGATCTGGTCGTCGATGCCGAGCCCCAATCCGAAGCCCTGGGTGAAGGCCGTCTTGCCGGCGCCGAGGTCGCCCGACAGGACCAGGAGGTCGCCGCCTTGGGTCAGCTCGGCCAACACCGCGGCCAGGTCACGGGTGGCCTCGACCGATTCGGTGTGGAGGCGAATGGTCATGATCGGGCTGCCCTTCGGGCGCGAGGGAAGAAACGGTTCGCCGGCACGTGGCGATCCTACCGGCGTGGGCACCGGGCCCATCACATGGATAAGGCGATCAAATGGATCAGGACCGGGCGAGAGACCGCACGGCTTCGGCCACCACCGTCACGGCCAGCTGACGCACCGCCGGCGCCGGTGCGTCGACCTGTCCGGTGGCCGCGGCGACCAGGGCATCGCCGTCGGAACGGGTATGCACCGGCAGCAACGAGCGAGCCAGGCCGTCGTGGCCGCTCTGGGCGACCAGATGGCAGTCGGCCTTGGTGAGCCTGGCGTTGGTGATCACCACCCCGATGGTGGTGTTGCCCACCGCAGGGTCGCCCAACCCGACCGGGTCGACCCCGGCCAACCAGCCCGCCGCTTCGAGGCTCGCCGGCTCGAGTCCGGGAGCATCACCGAAGTCGACATCGCCAAGCGCGTTGACCGCCACCACGGCGGCGATCACCAGCTCGCCATGGGTGCGGATGGCGGCGCCCAGACCGCCCGGGGACGAATGCTGCCAACCCCGCCACTTGCCCACGGTGGCACCGGTCCCAGCGCCCACCTCGCCGACCGCCCATCCCTCGACACTCGCCGCTTCGCAGGCGGCGTAACCGGCGGTGGCGTCAGGCCGCACCGAAGCGTCGCCCACGGCCAGATCGAACAGCGACATCCCCACCACGATCGGCACCCGACCAGCGGGGGTAGGAAACCCTCTCCCCCGCTCCTCCATCCATCGCATGACTCCGTCACCTGCGGCCAGTCCGAACGCCGACCCACCGCTGAGCACCACCGCATCGACTTGATCCACGGTGCGCACCGGGTCAAGCAGCGCCCACTCACGGGTAGCTGGGGCACCGCCACGGACCTCACCCGAGGCGATGGTGCCCGGAGGCAGAATCACCACCGTGCACCCGGTGCGCGCTACTGAGTCGGTCCAGTGTCCGATCGCGACACCCTCGACCCTCATCGAGCCCCCGAAGCGTCAGAACCACCGTCGGGATCGGTCATGACTGCGACGGTAATCCAGGGAGGCTCAAACAATCCCCGGGTTGGGCCCGGAGTCTTCAGCCTCCTTGCCGTCGAGTTGGTCGTCGACGGCCTCCTGGAAGTCACCCTCGTTCTCCTCGACGAGGCCGTGCAGATTGCCTTCGGCCTCGCGTGCATCGGGGTAGGTGATTTCGTCGTCGCTCGGTTCTTCGTGGATGTCGCTCATGGCCGACCAGTACCCGGCTGCTCCCCAGCGAAACGTACCGAGCCTCAGTCCGTCCAGCGGCGCTCGACGCGGGGGCCGATGCCGCAGATGACCTCGTAGGGAATGGTGTCGAGGTGCTCGGCGATCTCGGTGGCGGTGATGGTGTGATCGCCTTGGGTTCCGATCAGGACGGCCTCGTCGCCCACCGCCACCGTGGCTCCAGCGGCCACCGCCGGAGTGCAGTCGACCATGATCTGGTCCATGGTCACCGTGCCGACGACCCGGCATCTCTGACCACCGATGAGGACCTCGACGCCCCTGGCATAGGAGTCGCGCCGCACCCCGTCGGCATACCCGATGGCCACGGTGGCCACGGTGGCATCGGCGTCGAAGGTGTGCCGCAGTCCGTATGAGATCGCCTCACCGGCGGCCACCGCCTTCACGTGGGTGATGCGGGCTGCCAGGGTGAGGGCAGGCCGCAGGTCGGCTGCCCCCTCGAGCTCGCCGGAAGGCGAGATCCCGTATACGGCAATGCCGCAACGAACCAGGTCGAGCCGGGCATCGGGATGGGCGATGGCACCGGCTGAGTTGGCGGAGTGGCGCAGCGGCACCTCGATGCCCTCGGCGGCCAGCTCGGCGAGCACTTGGTGGTAGAGGTCGAGTTGGCGGCGGGTGAAGGAGTTCGCCGGCTCGTCGGCGACGGCTAGGTGCGTCCACACCCCTTCGAGTCGGAGGCCCGGGTCGGCCACGACGTTCCGGGCCAAGACGAGGACATCGTCGGGAGCTGCGCCCACCCGGTGCATACCGGTGTCGACCTTGAGGTGCACGGCGATGTTGTACCCGGTCGTTGCCGCGGCGTGGGCGGCGGCGGCGATGCCGTCAGCGGTGAACAGGGTGACCCGCAAGTCGGCTTCGGCCACCCTGACGAAGTCGGTCTGCTCCGGTTCGGCGAGCACCAAGATCGGGGCGCCGATACCGGCCTCACGCAAGGCCTCACCCTCGCCGACGTGAGCCACCGCCAACCATCCGGCCCCGGCGTCGACCGCTGCGCGCGCCACCTCGACGGCGCCGTGGCCATAGCCACCGGCCTTGACCACCGCGCACAGATCGGCCGGGGCCGCCGCCATAGCCAGGGACCTGACGTTGTGGGCGATGGCGGTCAGATCGACCGTGGCCCAAGCGGTGGCCATCGCGTCAGTCGGCGGCCAGGATGCCCCGCAGGACATCGACGCGCGAGACGATCCCCACGAGACGGTCACCGTCGACCACAGGGAGACGGGCAACCCGCTTGTCGTGCATCACGGTGGCGGCATCCTCGACGGTCGCCTCCACGCCGATGGTGATGGCCGGCTCGGACATCACGTCGGCCACCTTGGACCCGAGCGCCTTGGAAAGATCGTCCTCGAAGTCCTTCGATTGGAGCTGGATCGACGCCCCCAACACGGCGATCACAGTGGGGAAATGCAGGCGACTCTCCTTGACGATGAGATCGCCCGTGGTGATGACGCCGATGACAGTGCCGTCGTCATCGATGACCGGGGCGCCGTCGACATCGCGCTCGATCAGCGTCTCCATGGCCTCGCGGACATCGTCGGTGGCCCGGAACGAGACCACGTCGGTGGTCATCACGTCGCGAAGAGGTCGGTTGCTGGGCATGTCACTCCTGGGAGCTGAGATGGGGGCGAGTCAGGTCGGCGGGGCGGGATCGCCATGGACGGTGTCGAGCAGGCGGGGAAGACGGTCGATGAGGTCGCCCGCCACCAGACCATGCCCAGAGCCTACGGCCCCCAACCGACCGTGCAGGTGTGCGCCGACACCAGCCGCCGAGAACGCCTCGACCCCTGCGGCGATCAGGCCGCCGATGATTCCCGCCAACACGTCGCCGGTACCGGCGGTGGCGAGGCGAGCGTCGCCGCTCGTGACCACCAACACTTGGCCGTCAGGGTGGGCAACCAAGGTCGTCGGCCCCTTGAGCAGGACGACCGCACCCGTCTGCTCGGCCATCGAGCGGGCGGCGCCGAAGCGGTCAGCGCCGGGCGGGCGGCCCGCCAGGCGCTCGAACTCGCCGTCGTGGGGAGTCAAGACGGTGGCGAGACCTCGCTCACCCAGGACCTCGGCCGCGTCGGCGCCAAGAGCCGAGAGGCCGTCGCCGTCGACCAGGACCGGGACCTCCGCCCCGGCCACCA
>CAZEFG010000119.1:0-7440 GCA_964511355.1 uncultured Iamiaceae bacterium | reverse complement strand
CCACACGCCGTGGTCGATGCGCTGCTCCAGCGCGTACTCGCGGCAGGGGTCCTTGACCGGGCACTCAGCACAGATCTTGCGTGCCACCTCTACGCCCATGCCGTCGCTCGGGAAGAACAACGCGGGCGGCTGATCAGCACAGAGTCCTACGGCCATCCAGTTTTCGGTCATGTCGCCTCCGATCTGATCTGTAGACGGACCCCAAGCCCAGTTGGTTCCCGATCCGGCCACAACCGCCCTACGAAACGTCCAGCCTGGCGGATGGACCCCACCACGGTAGGCTGTTCAGCCAGTCGATCCCACCATCAGGAGCCACGAATGTCCGAACAAACCGCCGAGGAATACGAGCCACCACGGGGCAGCGTGGTTGTCGTCTACCTCGGCCCGGTGGCCCCCCACTGGGATGTTCGGTCCGAGTTCGGCGATCCCAAGCTCATCGACGGGTTCCGCACCCGAGTGCTGGCGCGTCTGCTGTTGCTCCCGCCCCACGATCCCCAGTTCCGGCGCAACCGCGAGCGGGTCGCCCGCGACGCCGAGCGCGAGAACCTCACCTTGCGCTGGGACCTCGGTATCCCCGACGCCGAATAGGGGTTCCCCCGGCGTAGCCGTGACGATGGCCCTGGGTACGATGAGCCAGTGCCCGATGTCACCGACGATGGCCTTCGCTACTTCAACCGAGAGCTTTCGTGGCTCGATTTCAACATGCGGGTCCTTGAGCTGGCCGAGGACCAGAGCGAACCAGTGCTGGAGCGGGCCCGGTACCTAGCCATCTTCAGCAGCAACCTCGACGAGTTCTTCCAGGTGCGGGTGGCCGGCCTCAAAGAGCAGGTGGCGGCGGGTATCACCTCGCTGACCCCCGACGGCAGCACCCCCGCGCGGCAACTCGTCGCCGTGAGAGATCGGGTCGTCGATCTGGTGGAGCGCCAGGAGAGGGCGTTTCTCGACACGGTCGTACCTGCGCTGGCCGAGGCTGGTATCGCCTTCTCGGGGCTCGACGAGCTCGACGACGACGACCGCAAGTTCCTCGACGAGGAGTTCGAGCACCGTATCTTCCCGGTGCTCACCCCGTTGGCGGTCGACCCGGGCCATCCCTTCCCCTACATCTCCGACCTGTCTCTCAACCTGGCGGTGGTGGTCAACAACCCCGAGACCGGCGAGGTGCGCTTTGCCAGGGTCAAGGTGCCGAACCTGTTGCCTCGTTTCGTGGTGTTGCCCGACGGCGAGCGTTTCGTCCCTCTTGAGCACGTCATAGCCAGCCACCTCGACCAGCTCTTTCCCGGCATGGAGATCGTCGAGCACGTGCCGTTCCGGGTGACCCGCAACGCCGACCTCACCCTCGCCGAGGAGGAAGCCGACGATCTGTTGGCCGCGGTCGAGATCGAGCTGCGGCGCCGCCGATTCGGAGCCGCGGTCCGTCTCGAGATCGAGATCGGTACCTCCGCTGAGATCCGCGACGTCCTGATGCGAGAGCTCGACCTCGGAGCCGACGACGTCTATCCCCTGGTCGGGCCGCTCGACCTGGGGGGTTTGGGTGCGATCGTCGATCTCGATCGTCCCGACCTGAAGTACCCGGTGTGGAAGCCGATCACCCAGCCCCGTCTGGTCGACAAGGACGACGATCCGCTCCACATCTTCACCGAGCTCCGGCGGGGCGACATATTGGTCCACCACCCCTATTCGTCGTTCGCGTCCTCGGTCGAGGAGTTCATCCGCCAGGCGGCCATCGATCCCGACGTCCTGGCCATCAAACTCACGCTCTACCGAACCTCAGGCGACAGTCCCATCGTTGCTTCGCTGATCCGCGCCGCCGAGGACGGCAAGCAGGTGGCGGTGTTGATCGAGCTCAAGGCCCGCTTCGACGAGGAGGCCAACATCGAATGGGCCCGCCGTCTCGAACAGGCCGGAGCGCATGTGGCCTACGGCTTCGTGGGTTTCAAGATCCACACCAAGACGGCGCTGGTGGTACGCAACGAAGGCGACCAGATCCGCCGCTACTGCCACATCGGTACCGGCAACTACAACCCCCGCACCGCTCGCTACTACGAGGACATCGGCCTGTTGTCCTGCGACGACGACCTCGGTGCCGACCTGACCCACCTGTTCAACTCGCTCACCGGCTACGCCCGCAACCTGTCGTTTCGTCGGCTGCTGGTCGCCCCCCACGGGTTGCGTCAACGCATGGTCGAGCTGATCCGCAACGAGGCCGACGCCGGCCGCGGGGCGGGCCGCATTCGCATGAAGATGAACAGCCTGGTCGACGACGCCATGATCGAAGAGCTGTATCGAGCCAGTCAGGCTGGAGTCGAGATCGACCTGGTGGTTCGGGGCATCTGTTGCCTGCGCCCAGGGGTACCCGCCCTCTCCGACAACATCCGGGTGCGCTCGATCGTGGGGCGCTATCTCGAACACTCACGGATCTACCACTTCGCCAACGGGGGCGGTCCGGGCGTCGAGGCCTACTTCATCGGCTCGCCCGATCTCATGCCCCGCAACCTCGACCGCCGTATCGAAGCCCTGGTCGAGGTCGAGACCCCTGACCTTCAGGCCCGGCTCGAAGAGATCCTCGACGTGAACCTGGCCGATGACCGCTACGCCTGGATCCTCGGATCCGATGGGGAGTGGACGCGACTGAGCGGACCTCTCGGGCTGAGCGCTCACACCGAGCTGCGCCGGCTCGCTGTCGAACGAGCGTCGGCGTCCGGTTAGCCAACCATCTGCCATCCTGGGCGCCGTGACCGCACCCTTTCCGACCTGGCGCCGCATCCCCAACGAGCCTGCCGACTGGTTCAGCGAAGAGGAGCTGGCCCGGTCGCGTGACTACAGCCGGCCGCTGAAGCGGATGCGCATGGTGCGGGGCACGCTCAGCCTGGTGACGATCCTCGTCTTCATCGCCATCGAGGCCGGCCCTCGATTGATCGACTGGGTGGGCGTGACCAACTGGGTGGCCCGGCTCCTGGTGGTGGTCGTCGCCCTGGAGCTCATTGCTCTGGTCTACAACCCCGCCCTCGACTGGTGGGTCGATCTGGTCCACGACAAGCGCTGGGGATTGTCCAACCAGACCCCGGGAGGTTTCTTCGCCGATCAGGCGAAGAGCCTGGTGCTCGGCATCGTCATGTACCTGGTGCTGCTGGTCCCGCTCTACGCCCTGATCCGGGGTACCGAGCAGTGGTGGGTGTGGGGTTGGCTTCTGCTGGTCACCTTCAGCATCGGCCTCGGGTTCTTGTACCCGATCGTGATCGCTCCGATCTTCAACAAGTTCACGCCGTTGGACGACGACGATCTCAACGCCCGCATCGCCACGATCGCCGCCCGGGCCGAGGTCGACATCGAAGGGGCGCTGGTGGCCGACGAGAGTCGCCGTTCCACCCGCGACAACGCCTATGTGGCCGGTCTCGGCGCCACCCGTCGGGTCGTGCTGTTCGACACCATCCTCGAGCACCCACCCGAGATCGTGGCCCAGGTGGTGGCCCACGAGGTGGGTCACTGGCGGCTCCACCACCTCCGCCGTCAGATCCCGCTGGCCGCGTCGTTGGCGTTGGCCATGATGCTCGCCCTCCGAGCCCTGGCCGAGTGGGATGGGCTTTGGGAGTGGGCAGGCGTCGAGGGCCTCGGCGATCCGGCCTCACTGCCGATTCTGCTGGTGGCCATCCAACTGGGGTTCGGGGCGATGGGGATCCTGTCGGCGTTCGTGTCGCGGGCCTTTGAACGCCAGGCCGACGTGCAGGCGCTCGAACTGCTCGATGAACCCGACCTCATGCACGACATGATCCGGCGTCTACACGTCAAGAACCTGGCCGACCTCGAACCCGGCCTGCTCAAGCGTTTGCAGGCCACCCATCCGCCGGCGGCCGAACGGATGGCGCTGGTCAAGGCCTGGGTCGCCGCCCGCCCCTGAGGCACCCGAGGGTGGCTTCGGTCACCCGGCCCCGACGATTCGGCCCCAGTTCACTCTCCGTTCACCCAAAAGGGACAGGCGCGCTACCCGCCCTCCTTAGCGTTCGCTGCGAGATCTCACCTTCACGCATTCTCGAACGCCCAAGGAGGGCTTCTCTGTGATCCGAACGAAGCGTCCCATCCGAGCGATGGTCGCAATCGTGTTCTCCCTGGCCCTCGTCGCCGCCGCCTGCGGTGACGACGACACCGCAGGCGGTGATGCCGGCTCGGGGTCGACCTCGGCCGCCAACAACAACGGCAACAACAACAACGACAACGGCGGTGGTGAATTGTCTGGCACCCTGGTGGGGGCTGGTGCCTCTGCCCAGGCGGCCGCCATGCAGGGCTGGACGGCCGGGTTCCAGAACCTCCATTCCGGCGTGACTATCGAGTACGACCCCATCGGGTCCGGTGGTGGCCGTGAGGCCTTCCTGGCCGGTGGAACCGCCTTTGCCGGGACCGACTCACTGTTGGACGACGAGGAGTTCGAGTCCTCCCTCTCGGTCTGCCCCGGCGACTTCGGAGCGGTCCACCTGCCGCACTACATCTCGCCGGTGGCGATCGCCTTCAACCTCGACGGCATCGACTCGTTGAACCTCACCCCCGAGGTGATCGCCGGGATCTTCGTCGGCGACATCGAGCGCTGGGACGATCCGGCCATCGCCGCTGACAATCCCGATGTCGACCTGCCTGATCAGGCCATCAACCCGGTGCACCGGGCCGACAAGTCCGGAACCACCGAGAACTTCACCGACTACCTCTCGGCGGTCGCCGGTGACGTGTGGACCTACGGCGAGGTCGGCGAATGGCCAATCAACCACGGCGAAGGCGCCAACCAGACCTCCGGTGTCGTGTCGGCCATCCGGGCCGGTTCCGGTTCGATCGGCTACGCCGACGCCTCCCAGGTCGGTGACCTCGGCGTGGTGGCCGTGGGGGTGGGCGACGACTTCGTGGCCTACAGCCCCGAAGCGGCAGCCAAGTTGGTCGAGGTGTCCGAGCGCATCGAGGGTCGCAGCGAATTCGACCTCGGGTTCTCGCTCACCCGCGACACCACCGAAGAGGGCGTGTACCCCATCGCCCTGGTGTCGTACCACGTGATCTGCCTCGAGTACGACGATGCCGCCACCGCCGAGTTGGTCGAAGCCTTCATGCGCTATGTCGCCTCCGAAGATGGGCAGATCGCCTCGGCTGAGTCTGCTGGGTCGGCTCCGATCACCGGCGCCATCCGCGACGAGATCAACAAGACCCTCGACCAGATCACGGTCGGCTGATGAAAGCTACGCCGGTCAGGGTCGGGGACAGGATCTTCAAGGGCCTTTCGGTGGGCTCTGGATGTGCTGTCCTTTTGATCCTGGCCGGCGTGGCCATCTTCTTGATCTGGCGGTCGCTGCCGGCCTTCGGCGCCGGGGAGCAGTTCGACGAGAGCTTCGTCTCCTACGTCGCCCCGTTGCTGTTCGGCACGATCTGGGCCGCCACCCTGGCCCTGATCCTCGCCACTCTGCCGGCCATCGGTGTGGCCCTGTTCATCAGCCACTACGCCCCGCCCCGGATCGCCAGGGGCCTGGGCATGATCATCGACCTGTTGGCCGCCATACCCAGCGTGGTCTACGGCCTGTGGGGAATCTTCGTTCTCGCCCCGGTGCTGGCCCGCACGGTGTTCCCCTGGCTGGCCGACCACGCATCCTTCCTTCCCTTCTTCGCCAACCCCGCCTCCACCTCGGGTCGAACGATGCTCACCGTGGCCGTCGTTCTCGCCGTGATGATCCTGCCGATCATCACGGCCATCTCCCGTGAGGTGTTCCTGCAGACCCCACGCCTGCACGAAGAGGCTGCCCTCGCCCTCGGCGCCACCCGCTGGGAGATGGTCCGCATGACCGTTCTGCCCTACGGGCGTTCGGCGGTGATCTCGGGCACGATGCTCGGCCTCGGTCGGGCGCTCGGCGAGACCATGGCGGTGGCCTTGGTGTTGTCGCCGTCGTCGACGATCCACTTCAACATCATCAGCAACCAGAACCCGAACACCATCGCTGCCAACATCGCCCAGAAGTTCCCCGAGTCTTCAGGGCTCGATCTCAACCGGTTGATTGCCACCGGTCTGGTGCTGTTCGTCATCACCCTGGTCGTCAATCTGGCCGCCCGCTGGGTGATCGACCGGCGGGCCGCCTTTTCGGGAGCCAACTGATGGCTGTGGCCAGCGCCCTCGATACCGAGATGAAGATGCCGCCCGACCCGCTGTCACACGGGGTTCTGTCCCGCCGGGCCCGCTGGGGGATTCTCGCTGGCGCCATCGCGGTCGGTGCCGTCGTCGGCGTGTGGCTCGGTGGCAACATCGCCGCCGGCGTGTTGGCGGCCATGTCCGTCGACGCTGTCACCCTCTATGTGGCTTCCCGCGTCGTCGAGGGTCGCCGTCGGGCCACCGATCGTCTGATGGCCATCGTCCTCACGGCCACGTTCGTGATGATCCTGGTCCCGCTGGTGTCGGTGATGTGGACCGTCATCGACCGTGGTGCCGCCCGATTCGACGGTGCGTTCTTCACCGAGACCATGCGCTCGGTGATCGGCGAGGGCGGCGGCGGAGCCCACGCCATCGTCGGCACACTGATCATCACCGGGGTGGCCACGGTCATCTCCGCACCGATCGGACTGTTCGTCTCGATCTATTTGTCCGAATACGGGCGAGGTCCGCTCGCCCGGGCGGTGACCACGATGGTCGACGTGATGTCGGGCATCCCCTCGATCGTCGCTGGCCTGTTCGCCTACGCCCTGTTCGTGGTGTTCCAGGGTCCGGGTGCCCGGTCGGGTCTGGCCGGTGGCGTGGCCCTGTCGGTGCTCATGTTGCCCGTCGTGGTGCGAGCCTCGGTCGAGATGTTGCGGCTGGTGCCCAACGAACTCCGCGAGGCGTCATATGCCCTGGGCGTACCCAAGTGGCGCACCATCGCCCGGGTGGTGTTGCCCACCGCCGCCGCTGGTCTGCTCACCAGCGTCACCCTGGCGGTGGCCCGGGTCATCGGTGAGACCGCTCCGCTGTTGCTCACTGCCGGGCTGGCCCAGGGGATGAACCTCAACCCGCTCGAAGGGCGCATGACTTCGCTGCCGATCATGGCCTACTACGGCTACCAGGCACCCGGGTTCCCGCCCGAACCGGGATACGAGCGGGGCTGGACCGCAGCTCTGGTCCTGGTCCTCCTCGTCACCGTCTTGTTCTCAGTTGCCCGTGTACTCGCCAGGATCTTCCAACCGAAGGGGCTCCGATGAAGCTCGCCCAGACCATTGAACGTCCACAGCCCGTTAGCGTCGAACCCATGCCGACTCCCGATCGCATCAAGGTCTCGGTGTCGGGGCTGAGCGTCTACTACGGCGATTTTCTGGCCGTCGAGGACGTGTCGATGGAGATCAAGGCCCGCTCGATCACCGCCCTGATCGGCCCGTCGGGCTGCGGCAAGTCGACGTTCCTGCGCACGCTCAACCGCATGCACGAGGTGATTCCTGGTGCCCGGAGCGAGGGCC
>CAZEFG010000118.1:3617-7522 GCA_964511355.1 uncultured Iamiaceae bacterium | reverse complement strand
GGCGCATCGATCACTGGTGGGCTGGCGACGGTCGGGGGAGCCAAAGGGCCGGGGTGGGCGGTGTAACGGACGCTCTGTCCGCTGGTCGGCAGGAAGATCGCCGGATCGGGCGCGTACCGCAGCCCTCGAGGTTCACTGACCGACACCGGCACACCCGCGGTGGGGACCGCTCGGAAACCGGATAGACCGTCGGCGCCCCGGACCTCGACGGTGGTCAGCGAGTCGGAGGTCGCTGGGTCCGCGACCAAACCATCGGGAAAGACAGGGTCGGGCACCAGGGTGTCGCCGGTGATGGCGAAGTCAGCGGCCTGGCCCCAACCGGTGGCCTCGAAACGTTCGAGCACGGCCAGGCGCAGCCGACCGGGGGTCGATCCCTCGACCTCGACCTCGAGGGCGTCGAGCGGGTCGTCGAGGACGCTCCAGCGGGCGGCCACTGCGAGCGGGCTGAGGTCGGGAACGTGCTCGGTGGGGGTATCGACGTGGGCCCGGGGGTCATAGGTGCCCGGCAGCGGCAGGGCGACGAGCACAAATGAGGTGACGAGAAGCGCGGGGCCGACCTGGGCGAGAGCCCGCACGATGTTCGGGCGGCGACCGGGTTGAGAAGACTGGGCCCCGAGGAGTGCCAGTCCGGCGATGGCGCTACGGGCGTCGATGGCCATCACCCCGGCCGACACCACAGCAAGTCCGACTGGCACCCACCAGGGCAAACCGACCGGCGCGACCAGCAATGCGGCGGCGACAAGCCCGACTACGGGCACGACCAGGGTGGTGAGGGTATGGCGACCGAGGGAGGCGGCGGTGGTGACGAACCCCACCGGGAACAGCACCAGCACCGCGGCGGTGGCGAGATGGTCGAGTCCGCGAGCGGGAAGCCCGATCACCAAGAACGTGGTGACCGCGTCGGCGACCGCCTCGAAACCGAAGCCGCCGGCGGTGAACGCAACCGTGCCGACGTAGGCGGCCAGCACCAACAGGGTGGTGGTCACGCGGCTGAGCGCCGGGCGGGGAATGAACTCGGCCAGCCGCCGACAAGCGATGG
The DNA here is from genome assembly GCA_964511355.1 of uncultured Iamiaceae bacterium. GTDB lineage: Bacteria > Actinomycetota > Acidimicrobiia > Acidimicrobiales > SKKL01 > SKKL01. Next base: position 6,483 of record CAZEFG010000118.1, on the reverse strand, counting down.
CGGCCAGCCACCCGGCGCCGCCGCCCAAACCGATGGCCCAGGCGAGGTCCTGGCCGGTGAGGGCGCGGATGAAGGCCAACCCGACCAGCACGGTGAGCACCAGTGGCGCCAGGTAGCGCCGGGCGACTGCGGTCAGCGAGGTCAGGCGTGCGCTCATCGCAGCGACGCCCACTCAGCGGCGAACTGTTCGGCGCTGGCGCAGGTGACACCCACCAACCCAGGTGGCGTCACGAGGGGAGCGGTACGGGCGGCCGCGACCGAGACCAGGTAGGCGGGTGAGAAGCGGCGCGACATCGACGATATGAGATGCAGGTCAGCGCCACCGATCTCTCCGGTGACGAACACCAGGCTGCGTCCCCGTCCCCGCAGGGAGCGGGCCATCTCTTCCATGGAGTCGTCGTCGGTGCGCTCGACGGTGGTCAGGCGGTCGATGCTCGGCAGGGGCAGTCCGTCGGTCCCGGGCTGATTGCTTCCGTCGCTGAACAACAAGAGGGTGGGGAAGCCGTCGGCTTCTGCTGCGTGCAGCACCGATGCGGCGACCTCGACCGCCTCTTCGAAGTCGGCGGCACCGATGGCGCGGGACCGATTGTCGAGCACCACGACCAACTCGGGGCGGGTCGTGTCGACCATCTCCTTGACGATGAGGTCGCCGGTGCGGGCAGTGGCCCGCCAGTGGATGCGGCGGAGATCGTCGCCGGGCACGTACTCGCGCAGCTGATGGAACGAAGCCGACCCCTCGGACCGCTCGCGAGTGGGTCCGTCGAGGTCGCGCATCCGACCCGAAGGGAGCATGCGCAAGTGGTGGCGGCGGGGGCGCACCGCCACGGTGAGGGTGGTGCCGATCCCGCGCTCGGCCACGAGCAGGCCGAGAGTGTCGGTACGGACCAGGCGCAGCGGTCCGACCACCACCATCCCGCGCCGGCTGGTGTCGATGCCGTAGTCGAGCCACAGCTCCCGGCCCGACTCGATGGCCGGCAGGTGAGCGGCCCGGGGTTCGCCGGCGACCGTTTCAATCGCGGTGAAGGCGCGGGGGCGAGTTGCTGCCCCTCGAAACACCAGCGTGACCGTTGCCGGCGTGCCGCGGTCGAGCTCGGTGGGATGGGCCCACCGAGACACCTCGACCTGGGGCGCCTCGATCACCGAGAACACGGCGACGGCCAAGGCCACCAGGGCCGCGGCGGCAAGAGCGATCAGGCCGCCGACGCCGAGGGCCAGGCCCACAGCCAGCAGGACGGGGAACGCGAGAATGATCGCTCGCCCGTTGCGAGTCAGGCGCACCGGCGAGCCCCGGTTGTCGTCACTAGTTCTGTCCGCCGGGCACGTTCACCGTCGACAACAACTCGGTGACGATGCGTTCGGCGGTGACGCCTCGCAGCTGGGCGTCGGGAGCGACCAGCAGTCGGTGAGCGAGCACGGGTACCGCCAGGCGCTTGACGTCGTCGGCCACCGCGTAGGTCCGCCCTTCGGCGGCGGCGAGGGTCTGGGATGCCCGCAGTAGACCGATGCTGCCCCGTGGGCTGGCGCCCAGGCGCACGTCGGCCATCTGGCGGGTCGATGCCACCAAGTTGACGGCGTACTGGACCAGTTGCGGATCGAGTCGCACGGCCGCACTGATCTCGACCATGCGGGTCACCTCGTCGAGGCTGACCACCGGCTCGAGGGTGGGTGGCGGACCTCCTTTGCGGCTCAACACGATGTCGCATTCAGCGGCCAGATCGGGATAGCCCATCGACATCTTCAACAGGAAGCGGTCGAGTTGGGCTTCGGGCAGGTTGTAGGTGCCGTCCATCTCGATGGGGTTCTGGGTGGCTACCACCACGAACGGCCGGGGCACTGGTCGAGGCGTACCGTCGACGGTGACCTGACGTTCCTCCATTACCTCGAGCAGGGCCGACTGGGACTTGGGCGAGGCGCGGTTGATCTCGTCGCCGATGACGATGTTGGAGAACACCGGGCCTGGCTTGAACTCGAAGTCGCGAGCTCCCTGGTTCCAGATGGAGATTCCGGTGATATCCGACGGCAGGAGGTCGGGTGTGAACTGGAGTCGCTGCCACGAACCCGAGATCGACTCCGCCAAGGCCCGCGCCAGGCTCGTCTTGCCGACCCCCGGAGCGTCCTCCAAGAGGATGTGGCCCTCTGACACCAGGCCGATCAGCGCCAGGTTGACCTCGTCGGGCTTGCCCTTGATGGCCCGCCCCACGTTGGCGATGAGCCGAGAGAAGGTTTCGGCGAACCAGACGATGTCCTGCTCTGACACCGACGATCCCGCCGCGGCCGGCGGCGATGGCATCGTGTCGAGGCTTGGCGCGGACAACCGGTTGTAGGGAGAGGTGGAAGGGTCGCTCACTGCGGTCCTTTCAGGGAGCCGTTCGGGGAGAAGTCAAGGTCGGTCGCGCGGAGGCCACCACGGAAGCCATCCGCCACCGCCGTCGCCGCCACCGCCGTCGTCGTCGCCACCGCCGTCGTCGTCGCCACCGCCGTCATCGTCGGTGGTGGTCGTGGTGGTGTCGTCGTCGTCTTCGGTCGTGCTGGTGGGAGGCGTGGTGGTGGTGGGAGGTTCGGTGGTGGGCGGCGGCTCGGTGGTCGGGGGAATCGTCTGGGCGACGACCTCACCCTGGCGTTCGATCATTTCGACTTCGTCGGCATGGGCCACCACCAGCACCACCGACACACAGAGGCGCTCGCCGTGGGCATCGAAGGTTTCGGAGCGACGCGGGGTGCTGTCGAGATGCTGGGTGATGGCTCCGCATGGCCCACCCGACCACCAGGTGGAGGTCACCTGGTAACCCGGTGGCATGGCCCAGTCGATTCGGGCGGTGACTGGAACACCTGGGGTGGGGGATTCGGGGCTGAACGAGATCTGGCC
>CAZEFG010000118.1:0-3517 GCA_964511355.1 uncultured Iamiaceae bacterium | reverse complement strand
GCCGCCCGGTCGCCGCCCACCGCCACCGTGACCTGGATCGGGTTCCCGTCAACGGGCGGGATGACCTCGAGGGTGAGGGTGTTCGGATCAGGCGGCGGCGCAGTGCTCGACGTGGTGGTCGAGGGCCGGAGTGTCGTCGTGGCGGTGGTGGCCGGTGGCACCGTGGGTATGACCGATTCGGTCTCGGGAATGGTGACTTCGGGGGGAGCGGTAGTGGTGGTCGGCGCCGTGGGCGGGGGTGTGGTGGTGGCGGGCGGGACCGTGGTGGGCGGAGTCGTGGTGGTGGTGGTCTGGAGAGGTTCGACCTTCGGCGGGGTCAGATCGCGAGGCGGCTGGGTGGTGGTGGTGACCTGGTTCTGAGGCTGGGTGGTCGGAGGTGGATTGTCGAGATAGCGCGACATGTCGCCCTCGTCGCACCCGTCGACGCAGAGGTCGGCATCGACCCCAACCAGCTCGAATGGTACGACGGTGTGATCGGGCCAAACGGCGACCACGTCGGTACCTGCAGTGAGCCACAGCAACCCACCCGCGGTATGAACGGCGGCGCGCTGGTCGAGGAGGGGCACGGGATGAGTGGACCCATCAGGGCGAACCAGGGTGGTGCCTTCGGCTGTGATGGCGACGACCGCCCCATGCCAGATGGCCAGGTCGGTGATGGGGGCGTCGACCGTGACCGCGTCCTCGCTCGAAGGGCGAATGACGACCAGTTCGGATCCATTGCCCGCGGCCCACAGGTTGTCGCTGTCGACCACCAGCGAAGGCAACGTATTTGCCCCCGCCACCAGGGGCTTGGCCGTTCCGTCGGCGGTTGAGATGACGTTGCGGTCGGACCCGACGAGGTGGACCACACCATCGACCAACAAGAGCGATTCAGTACCGTCGGCCTCGTGGTGGGCGACTTCGCCGCTGTCGGGGTCGTAGCTGATCGCCATGGTGGCCGTGTCGGAGGACCCGCCCCGGGGCTGGGCCAACAGCCACACTCGCCCGTCCTGGTCGCGGACCGCGGCCTGGGAAGGGATCGGATCGGCATCGAGATCGAGCTGGGCACGAGCCTGCTCGAGGGCGGTCGACCAGAGCTCGGCTTGTTCGCCCAGGACCAGGATTTCGGGGCCGGCGAAGGTGGCGAGTCGGCCGTCGATCCCTCGTTGTTCGACCGCGTGATGGCTTCCGTCGTCGACGACGACCAGCGCTTCGGGTGACCCGAGCAACGTGCGGTTGTCGTTGGTCGCCACCACCTCGAGTCCCTCGGGCCAGGTGCCGGCGCCGTCGAGGACCCGACCTTCGATCAGGCCGGAGATTCCGTTGATGAGCACCAGGTCGGCCCCCTCAGCGGTGGGGACACTCACCCAGGTGCGCCCGTGCATTTCGGTGGGTCGCTGCGAGCGCGCCGGAGGAGACAAAGCCACGCCGATCAGGACAACAAGGGTGGCCATGCTCAACAGCACCGCCGTTACCCGTAATCCTGTCGAGCGTTCCGAACCAACATCGGCCCCGCTCACAGACCGAGATGCTACTGCCTACGCCCGGAGAGCCACACCCGCTCGAAATCCTCAACGGTCGATTCGTTCAGATCGGCACGGATGACGGCGCCGAGGTCGACGGCCTCGTCGGTGCCCTCGTCGACAACACCTGCGGTCTGTCCGGTGGCGCGATCGATGATGCGGAAACGGTTGGTCGCCGGAGCGGGCGCGAAGTCACCCATCGAGATGACTGCGCTCACCAGGGTCAGGACATAGCCCTTGGCGCGCCTGGTTGCCGGCAGTTTCTCCTTCTTGATCTCGTACCGAGATTCCGCCGTCGGGGATTCCATGGCTGCAGTTCTAGCGGACTGCGGCCGGACCGCGCCGACCCTCGCCGGATCACCAGCCGCGGTCGACCCACTCCTGGAGATGCGGTCGTTCGGTGCCGATGGTGGTGTCGTCGCCGTGACCCGGCATCACGATGGTGTCGGCGTCGAGGGTGAAGAGCTTGCGGTCGATCGACTCGATGATCGTGGGGAAGTCGCCGCCGGGGAACTTGGTGGCGCCTGGCCCGCCGGGGAACAAGGTGTCGCCGCTGAACAGCACCGGCGCATCGACCAGTTTGAAGCACATCGATCCGGGGGTGTGGCCGGGGGTGAAGATGGTTTGGAGCCGGAGGCGCCCGACCTCGATCTGGGTGTCGGGTTCGATGATGTAGTCGTAGGCGTCGAGCATCTCGGCGTCTTCGGCGGTGACCCCTACCTCGTAGCCGGCATCACGAACCGCGGGGATGGCTTGGATGTGGTCCCAGTGCCCGTGGGTTTCGAGAACCGTGCGCACCCCGAGGGCCTGGCACAGTTCGAGCAGGCGGTCGTGTTCGTTGGCGGCGTCGAGCAACACGGCATCGCCGGTCTCCTTGCAGCGCAGGATGAACACGTTGTTGTCGACCGGACCTACGACCACCTTGTGGATCTCGGCGCGGGAATCCGACCAGTGCAGGGTGTCGCTCATGGGTACCAGTGTGCCCGGTCGGTTCGGCTCAAGGGCTGACGGGGGAGATGACCTCCAGGCCGAGTGATGCTGCGGCGGGGATCTGTTGGCGGTCGAAGGTGAGGTAGCGGACCGGGCGGGGGAGGCGGTCGGCGGCGGCGAGGTGGATGGCATCGACGGTGCGCACGCCGAAGCCCGCCCCGATCTCGACGGCGCGGGCGAGGCATCGTTCGTCGACGGGCACCACCACGAAGGCGTCCCAGTCCTCGCGCAGCGCAGCCCACAGCGAGCGTTGCTGGCTGCGCCCTAGGGCCACCCGGTGCAGGGCGACCAGGGTCTCGGTGCGGGCCAGGGCCGAGGCGCACCACACGGGGTCATCGGCCATGGCCTCCAACACCAGATCGCGGCCCGGCTCGCGCAGATACCGCTTGACCAGCGCCGACGCGTCGATGGCCAGGGTCATCTCAGGCGCCGCGGATGTCGTCGATGATGGGTCCGGAGCGGGCATCGATGGGTGGGTCTATCGGCTCGGGAGGTGCGGGCCGGTCGTCGCGCCGGGGAGCGCGGGCCAGGCCGGCCGAAACCAGATCGTCGATGGTGGGCGTGCCGGCAGGGCTGAGGGGGCCGAGTTGGGCCACCGGGCGGCCGTCGACGGTGACGACGATGCGTTCGCCCGCCTCGGCTCGCCGCACGACCGCCGCCACCTGGTTACGCAGCTCCCGGATCCCGACCCGATCGCGGGCTGCCAACCCTGGGTCAGGAGATGGCGACGGATCGGGCATCTCCGGACCGTAGCACGCGTGTACACAACCCGGGTGGCGGGCCGAACGTTGGGTGCGTATCTTCTATCTCGATCCGGGTGAGCGCCCGGTGGCCGACATCCCAAGGGGGATCACGTGAACTTCGCCTTCAGTGAGGAGCAGGACGAGCTCCGCCGCATCGTCAAGAGCTTCCTCGAGTCCAAGTCCTCCGAGGACGCGGTGCGCGAGCAGATGGAGACCGAGAACGGTTTCGACCCCGCCGTCTGGAACCAGATGGGCGCCGAGATGGGCCTTCAGGGTCTCATC
>CAZEFG010000117.1:0-7522 GCA_964511355.1 uncultured Iamiaceae bacterium | reverse complement strand
ACGACCGCGCCGCCCACGACTACCACGACTGCGCCGCCGCCGCCGCTGCCGACGACGACGACCACGACGACCACGACCGCGCCACCCACAACCACTACGACCGCGCCGCCGCCCACGACCGCGCCGCCCGCGACGACCCCAGACACCACGCCTGATCCCGACCCTGAACCAACGCCGACGCGCGACGCCGGTACCCCGACCCTCGTAACACCCACCGATTTGTCCGGCCCCGCCGAGGAAACGCCCGCCACGGACCCCGAGCCGGAGCCGATCGACCAGGACACAGCACCCGATCCGGTCACGATCCGGCCCCGAGCGGCGCTGGCGGTGCACGGACTAGGCGGCGTCGTTTCGGATGGCTATGTCGACGTGGATGTCGCAGGTCTTGCGCCGGGTTCGCACGTCGTCGTGACCGTATTCTCTGACCCGGTCGTCATCGGCGAAGGCCGGGCAGGCGACGATGGTTCGTTCACCGGGCGCTACGCCATGCCTTCCAACCTCGAACCTGGGGATCATCGGGTTGTCGTCGCGGGCACGGGTTCGGACGGCGAACCCTTCGAGGATGAGACCGACCTCACCATCGACCCTGAAGGCACCATCGTCCGCGTCGCCGAGCAGACTCTCGAGCCGCCTTCGCCCGCGACCCCGGAAACGGGTTCGACCCTCGCTACCTACGACCCGACCGACGACACCGATACTGTCCTCGACCTCGGCGTGGGTGGTCTCGCCCTGGTGGCTTTGGTCGGGGCAGGCGGTGCCATGGCCGCGGGTATGGCCGGCGGAGTCACCCCAGGACCTGGTGGTCCTGCATCCTCGAGCCGCTCCGGCGGCGGTGATCGTGACGAGGCACGCTTGCGGGGCGGCGAGGTCGCCGAACTCGCCGCGGTTGGAGCTGGCCTTGCGTGGGGCGACCGGTCGAGGACCTGGCGCTGGCCAGGAACTGACGCGGTCGACACATGGGGTAGGACCTCGCCCGTGCGGCTCGCTCCGTTCAGCCCGTTGGGCGCCCGCATCGTCAACGACGGCGCGGCGTTGCGTGCGATCCTCGGAGGCGCCTGGCTCCTTCTCCCCATCGTGGGGATCATCCTCGGCGGACTCGCCGTCTCATCGACCGGGGGCGCTGCGCTGCCACCTGCTCTGGCGCTCGTGTTGGCGCTCGCGGTCCTCGGAGTCCTCGACGCCACGTCCGGTCTGGCCGGCGCGGTCACCTTCGTCACCGGAGTCGCCATCTCCGGCGGCATCCAGAACAGCGACAACATCCGCGGGGTGCTGGGCGTTGCCGTCATGTGGTTCGCGGTAGCGCTGATCGCCAGCACCGCCCGATCGATGCGCCGACCTCGGCCCAGCAGTCGACGCGACGTCCTCGAACGGCTGGGCGACCTAGTGATCATTTCGCTGCTCGGTGCGTGGATGGCCCAGCTCATGGTCGGCGCGCTCCCCGGTCTCACCGGCTTCTCCGTCCCGCTTGTCGACGACTCGAACTTGGTGGCGCTTGCCGTGTTGGTGACGCTCGTCGCTCGCGTCGGTATCGAGACCCTCGCTTCGCTGTCATACCCGGCTCGCCTGGCCGCCTCGACCCCGGAAAGCACCCCGTCATCGAGCACCCTTCAGCGGCTGGCGGGGACGACCCTGCGGGTCGGCGTGTTCGCCTTCGTGGCGGTCGCCTTCCTGGGCAACGGGTGGTCGCTGTGGGTGGGGACTGCGCTGTTCGGACTGCCCCAGTACCTGGGGATCTTCGCCGACCGGCTGCCGAGCAGTCGCCGCCTCTACCTGGCTCTTCCCCGAGGCACCTTCAAGCTGCTGGTGCTGCTCGTGGTCGGTGCGTGGCTGGGCGGGTGGCTTGCCGGTCAGATCGACGATCCTCGCAACCTTCTGACCTACTCGTTCGTGGTTCTCGCCCTGCCCATGTGCTTGTTGAACACGTTGCCCTTGTTCGCCGAGCCGGTGGAGGCCAGCCTCGACGAGCTCGTGCCAACCCCGATCTATGCGTGCTGCGGGACACTGATCGTGGCCTTGACCGCGGCGGCCGGACTCGGCTTTTTGCCCTGACTCGATTGTGACAGGAGTCCCGGTCTCCCGGCTCAGATGAGCCCTACTCCGCCGTGCATTCGAACGGCTCGTCGTTCACCTCGGCCACGCACTCGGCACCTGCCAACCGAGGAGCTTCGGGCGCATCGATCGAAGTGCGTTCGAGCCGCAGGGTTCCGCTCCCGAGCGAGGTCAGCAGCTGAATCCCAGAGTCCGGCGCCGTGGCCGTGAGCGAAGTCTCGATCAGGTGGATCGTGCCGCCTTCGTCGTTGCCGTCGAAGTCGCCAACCCGGATGTCGACCCCGCCGCTGGTTGTGATGCTGATCCGCTGAGTACGGAAGGCGTCGTCGGGGCCATCCAGGACGATGACCAGGGACTCCACATCGATGCTGAGGTCCTGGAAGTTCAAGAGGTGGGGTCCGGTGCCGTCCTCTGCCTTGGTGATCGCCACATTCCCGCCCGTGACCGAAAGGCTCGCCAGGTCCATGTCGACCCCGGCAGCGAGCCGGATCTCACAATCGGGAAAGTCGACCGCGGTGCTGGATGCGTCGACAGACCCGTTCACCATGGCGACTCCGCCATCGGTACAGGCCTCGGCGATCGCGGACAACGAGCCGTCGACGGGGACGGGTTGCTCGTCAGACGTACCCTCCGGCCCTATCTGGTCTGGGGTTGCTTCGATGGGCAGAGACGTGATCGGCGGCGCCGCCGGCTCGTCGTCGGAGGAGCATGCCGCTAGCAGCAACGCGGCGCTGACCAGGGCGGCGACGCCAAAAAGGCGGGTGCGAGCAGAAGACATGTTCCCCTCTCTGCCCCGATGCACCGCCACTCACGCCTCGGGCGCCCAAGTCGTTGTGGTTCGCCAGCGATTAGACGACTGGTGGCCGGTTGAGGTCGGCGTAGTTGGCCTCGCCCGTTTCCAGCGCCTGGTCAAGGGCGTCGTAGCCCTGATCGTGCAGGAGTTGGCGCTCGCTTTCCGATATCGGGAGCACCAGCAACCAGTGGACTTCGAGGCCGTCGGCGACGGTGACCGGCCCCAACTCCTCCCACACGTAGGGTTCGGTGAACATGATGTGGTCGAGGGTCGAGGACAGTTCGTACTCGGTGACCAACTCTGGGTAGACGACGCCTGGTGCGGCCAGCCATCCGTCCTTCATCACGTTGAAGGCCGCGGTCGCCAACAGGTTGGCGAAGCTCTCCTCACCAACCGGCGCTACCCCGGCCAGCTCGACGCGGATGTCGGTGCCGTCGAGGACGTTCGGTGATTCGTGGAGCCCCACCGTCGAGTAGCTGATCAGCCCCTCGAAAGGCTGATCGACACAGGACAAGATGTCGATGGCGTGCGACTCGTCCTCGTCGTAGAACCGGTCGACGCGAGGTTGACCCCCGAATGCTGCTGCCGCAGCCCGTGCTACCACCCGGCGGTCGTCGTTGATCTCGGTCATGGTCCGAAGTATTCCCCATCGAGGTTCTCACCGCGGTGCGACCGGTTCGACGACGGTAACTCGGGCCGGTAGTGGCTGGGGTCGTTGTGTTCGTCGAGGAACTGCTCGCGTGAGATGCCGCGTTCGCTGGCGCTCTCGCGGTGCTTGCGGAATTCATAACCCGGCTTGTGGCCCATGTCCCACGGTTCGTCCCGGTTCATGAACCGGCCGGTGACGGGGTCGCGGACCTGCCCGGTCGAGCGCTCGCGTGCGTTCTCCCAAACCTGATCGCGGACCCCAGCTCGGTGCCTGCTGGGCCGCCGGTACGGGTCGGGAGCCGTACGTGCCGGAGGAGATGCGCTAGGGGGTGGTGTACGAGGAGGGGGCGGTGCGACCCTCGGCGGGGGCGCGACTCGTCGCGGCGGCGTGGTGGAGCGGACGACGCGGCCGGTGCCGGCGGCGTCGCCCAAGCCCCTGAGCGCCCGGGCGCTGCGTCCTCCTGGCACCAAGCCAATAGCTCGTTCCGCGGCGGTCAGGGGTTGGCCGGTGAGTAGATCCCGCCCGAGGATCGCTTCGCCGATTCCCCGAGCCCGACCGAGCGGCGACAGGTCGATGGCGATCGACAGGGCAGTGAGGAATACCAGGCCCAACAGGGCGGTGGTGGCCGCGTCGGCGGTGGCGAAACAGTCGGTGAACGATCCGCAGTTGTCGGCCGCCGATGGAGAGGCCGGGACGAGTGCGAGTACTGGTCCGAGCAGCAGGGCGCCCGTCGCCAGGGTCACTGAACGTCGGCCGATACGCCGGTGAGCGCTCACCGCGCCTCATCTCCGGCCGGAACCGGCTCGGGATCGGTGGGAGGCACCGTGCTGTTGGCTTCGGGCACCAGCACGGTCAGAAGGATCACCCCGATGACGACTGGAATGGCCATGAACTGAAAGTCGTTGCGTTCGCTCAGGTAGGAGGCGAACACGGCCTTGGCGACGCCATTCATCACCAGTACCGCAAACCCAAAGCGCACCAGCACGGGAATGCGGGCCACGGCTGAACGCCACCCGCGGGTGGGCAGCGGAATCGTGCCGAGCTTGGCGAGGCGGGCCACGAAGAACACCGCGGCGACCGCAGCGGCGACCCACAGGTCGGTGAAGATCCCCGCCAGCAACAACACTCCGATTACCGCGTAAGCGAATGAGGTCCACAGCGCATTGGCCAGGCTGCGGTTCTCCCTCTCGGTTTCGATCGGCTCGAGTAGGCGCAGCTCGACGGTTTCGACGCGGCGGCGGCGGCTTTCGGACCGGGGGATCCACCAGATCAACGCGATGCGGATAAGCACCGCGATGGCGGCCCACCGGGCGATCCAGGTCTCGTTCTCCTGGATCGGCTCGATCGCACCGGCGGGCGGCTGCATCCGGTTGATTCCCGACTCCGGGGACCAGGTGAACACCGGGCGGATGACGACCGGGGCCGCCGACGCCCAGAAGCGGGCCACCACGAACGCGGCGATAGCGATGAGGACACCGGCGACCACCAGATGGACGGTGTCGGGGAGGCGCAGACGGCTCGAAACCGAACCCGCCAGGCTGCGGGCAGCCAGCGGCACGGCCACCGCCAACCCAAAGAGGAGGGCGTACTGGATTAGGAGCGGGCCCCGTTCGAGCACCAAGTTGGCGACCAAGGGGTGGGCGAGGATGCCGGTGACGCGGCTGGAGCGAACCTCGCTGGTCCAGTTGCTGTTGGCCAACAAGAAGTTGCCGACGGAGAACCCGATGGCGAACAGCGCCCCGAGTTGGGTGGAGATGGTGCCGAGCACGAGTGCCGCGACCATGATTGGCAGCGCCTCGGTGAAGGTCGTCTCGAACCCGAACTGGAAGGTGCCGATGGCCAGACCCGACGCCAGCACCAAGCCGGGGACGACGAGCCCCACCACTCCAAGGCCGGCCAGGACGTGGCCGTCGGCGGCGATGGCGCCCAGGCCAGGGAACCGGCGGGCGACCTGGCGTGGCATCTTCGCCCACCAGCGCAGCAGACGGTCATCCACCGGTTGATACACCAGAGGTCAGAGCGGCTTTCAAGGACCGGTCACGGCGTTCAAAGGCCCATTTGGCGCCGGCCCCGAGTACGGCGCCGTAGGCGATGTGACCGAAGATCGACATCGACACGAACTCCTGCATGTTGGGGATCTGCAGCCAGGCCGGATAGAGCCCGAGCATGACCGCCTCCAACCCCAAGCCGAATGCGATCCCCCACCACACTCCCTTGCGTCCGGCAAGGACGGTGTAGGCGATCCCGAAGGTGATGCCGTTCACGATGTGCAGCGTGGTTCCGGCCACCCAATGGGCAGTGGTGGACGCTCCCGAACCGAGCAAACCTTCGCCGAAGTGGGTGAACGCTTTGAACGGATGGACATCGAGGTCGAACACGACCATGAGCGCATAGCGTGACGAGTCGTAGGCGATCAGCGCCGCCACCGCCACCACGAACCCGATACGGATCTGGTCCCGTCCCCTCGCCACGCCCTCGGGGTGGCGGCGCGACACCAACAAGATGACAAGGGCAGCGGCTCCGACCGCGGAGAGGGCCGAGGCCCACAAGGGCACATCGAAGAGGATGTGCACCACCAGCGCGGCGCCGGTGGCCATGAAGGCCGCTCCCTCGATCGGCGTGAGCTCCTCATTTGGGGGAACTTCGGCTTGGTCAGGAGAGCTCATGTCGATGGGTCCTTCTCATCGTTGGTCTGGGTGTGGTCTGTCGCGTCGAGGACGTCGCTGAGTCTCTGGAGGATCCCAGCGGCGTCGAACTCCGCCCAACGGGGTGCCCCGACGACAAGAAGGCGCCGTTGTTCGTCCGCCCGGCCGGGAGCAGCGAGAAGATCGAGTTCGGTTCGGAGGCGAGCGACTCGAGCGGGGTCGCTGGCGAAGGCGTCGAGGTAGCTCCGCATGGCCGGCTCGACGTCGGCCGCTGTTTGGAGAAACGCCGCCAGCAGATAGTGGGTCTCGGGCCACTGGGTGGCGGGTTCAGCCGTACTCGGCGGTGGCGCGACGACAGGGTTGGTTGCGGGCTGTGCCGTTGGGGCGGTGGCGGCGGCGGGCTCGTCGAGGCGGGTGGTGTAGGCGCCATAGAGCATCGTGGCGGCGCCGGTCAGGGCAAGGTAGATGCCAACGGTGGTGTTCTCGAGGTTGAGCGACAGCTTCAGCGCCAGCAGCGCGAACGAGGCTCCGCTGGCGGCGGTCAGTAGGGTCCCCCATGACCACGAGCCAAGGCGGATCCGCTGCAGCACCCCTGCGCCGGCCAGCGCCCCTGCCACCGCAAGAATCAGCGCGATCGCGGTGGCCGACTGGGACAACAGGGCGTCGGGGTCCTGCCAGCCATTGGTGCGATCGTCACGGATCCATCGTTCCGGTAGGTACCAGGGAACGAACGACGCGGCGAAGACGGCGAGGCCGCCGATGAGGACGAGCCTCTCGCCCGCGCCGGAGGCTTTAGGACCTGATGTCTGGGGCTGAGTCATGAGGTACGGGGCCGGTCGAGCCGTCACGCCTACGACGGAGCGGGCCGCTTGCATCCTGCCACAACGACGAAACGGGCCAGGGGACTCATGCAGATCGATCGAGCGAGATGGTGGCAGCAAGCCGTTGCCCAGGGCCGGTGAGCTCCTAAGGTCGAGCCGGTGGGCGAGCTTGAGCGGGGGCTTTATGAGGAGTTGGTGACCGAGCGGCTGCGGCCGCTCGTCGACGATCTCGCGCCCACCTTGCGCCGGCTCAAGCCACTCAACGCGGCGGAATCGCCCGACCGCATCGCGCTCCACATCGCCCGCCAGGTCGAGTTGGCGCTGGCATCACTTAGCGACCAGAAGCGGGTGGAGGTTGGCATCGAGGTTGCCCGCGCCCTCCTCACCAACCTCGCTGACATGACCGACTCGGACGTGGATCGGCCTGATCCCGCCGCCGAAGTGCTCCGGGCGGTCTATGGGCGGCGGCCCGATGGCACCGCCGATGTGATCGTCGAACCGCTCATCCCCCTGCTCGACTCGACCCTGCTGACCAACTCGCCCGACGAACCCGCGCTCGCCAAAC
>CAZEFG010000116.1:2579-7535 GCA_964511355.1 uncultured Iamiaceae bacterium | reverse complement strand
GCGCGACACCAGCGAAGCCCTCATGCCCTCGTGGCCCATCGAGATCCCGTCGCTCACCGCGATGGTGCCGAACTCAAGCGGAAATCCACCGGCGGCCTTCACGCCGTCCTTGGCCCGCTGCGCCAACCGGCTCAGCGGCAGGTTGCAGGGGGTGACCTCGTTCCAGGACGAGGCCACACCGACCTGGGGCTTGGTCCAGTCGTCGTCGGACATACCGACCGCTCGAAGCATGGCCCGGGCCGGAGCCCGCTCGTATCCGTCGGTGACTTCGCCCGAACGCGGCTTCATGGGATCGCTCACGAGGGCCAGCCTAGGTCGCGCCCCTTCGCGACCTACCATGGCGCCCAGTGGAGTCCCCCGCCCCCCACCCGGTCGCACCCGTCCCCGTCGTCGTAGGCCACGGGCTGGTCAAGAGTTGGGGCAGCACCAAGGTCTTCGATGGCGCCTCGTTCGCCATCGCCGAGGGCATCACCGGTCTGCTCGGAGCCAACGGCTCGGGCAAGACGACTCTCATCGGCATGATTCTCGGACTGCACCGACCCGAACAGGGCACCCTCACCGTGTTCGGCCAGGACCCCGCGAGCGCCGGCCCCGAGATCCGGGCTCGCATCGGCTACAGCCCCGAACACCACGTGCTCCCGCCCGACCTGAGGGCTCACGATCTGGTGGCCCACATCGCCCGCGTACACGGACTGCCCCGCCGCGAAGCCACCACCCGGGCCAGCGATGCCTTGTGGATGGTCGGCCTCGGCGAGGAGCGCTACCGAGCCATCGGCACGATGTCCACTGGGCAACGCCAGCGGGTGAAGTTGGCCCAGGCCATCGCCCACGACCCAGCGCTGGTGCTGCTCGACGAGCCGACCGACGGCCTCGACCCGGTCCAGCGCGACGAGGTGCTGGCCCTCATCCGTCGCATCGGCACCGAATTCGGGATCCACATCGTCTTGTCTTCACACCTACTCGACGAGATCGAGCGGATCTGCGACTCGGTGGTCATCCTCGGCGACTCCACGGTGCGTACCTCTGGTTCGATCGAGTCGCTGATGGGCGACGCGTCGGGAGTTCGGGTGGTGGTCGATCAAGGGGCCGATCAGGTGGGGGCGGCGCTGCGTGAGCGTGGCTTCGCGGCCACCGTCGCCGCCGCCGAAGTGACCATCGAGGTCGACCTGTCGGGCCTCGACGACGCCCTCGACCAGGTGCGCGACGTGGTGGCCGACCTGGGCCTGCCCCTGCGCTCGTTGCGCCCTCAGCGGATCACTCTCGAAGACCTCTACCTCCAGGAACAGCCATGACCGGAGGGATGCGACGATGAGCGACCAGGCCCGCATCGTCGACCGCGGATACCGGCCCTATGAAGGTCCCCGCAACGGCGTCCGGTCATCCATTTGGGTGGTCACCCTTCACAGCCTGGCCCGGGTCATGGGCATCGGGCGCGGCGCCAAGGCCAAGGTCCTCCCGGTGTCCATCGTCGCCCTCGCCGTGCTTCCCGCGGTGGTGTATGTGGGCATGGCGGTGCTGTTGCCCCGGTCGCTGGTCGAGGAGGGCATCCTGCCCTCCTACGGCGAGTACTACGGGAACATCAACGTGGCGGTGCTGATCTTCGCTGCTTTCGTGGCCCCCGAACTGTTGTGCACCGATCGACGAACCCGGATGCTCGGACTGCTGCTCGCTTCGCCCCTCGACCGCAACACCTACCTGCTGGCCAAGGCGACCGCCGTCATCATCTCCCTCAGCGTGGTCACCATGGGCCCGCTGCTGTTGATGCTGGTGGCCTACACCCTCGAAGGGGTCGGCCCTGACGGCCTGATCGAATGGCTGGCCCTGCTGGCCCGCATCGTGGTGGCGGGTCTGGTGATCGCCGCCATGCACACCGCCTTGTCCCTGGCCGTGTCGAGCTTCACCGACCGCAAACGCAACGCATCCATCGGCGTGTTGTTGATCCTGACCCTCACCAGCGCGGCCTCGGCCATCTTGAGCGAGAACACCGACGGGCCGGCCGAGTACGCGCTGTTCGACCTGTTGAACCTGCCTTTCACGCTCGTGACCCGCATCCACACCGACGTGGCGCCGAGCGAACCCGACATCAGCACCCCTGTGCTCACCGCCGCGTACCTGGCCTGGACGCTCACCTTCACAGCCATAGTCATCTGGCGCTACCGACGTCTTCAGGTCACCCGATGAGCACCTCCCTGCCACCCCCTCCCCCTCCACCCCCGCCCCCTCCGCCGCCCGCGGAGTCGATGCTGCGCCTCGATTCGGTGTCGAAGCACTTCGGTCCCCTGGTGGCAGTGTCAGAGGTCAGTTTCTCGGTCGGCCCCGGTGTCACCGCCCTGCTCGGACCCAACGGTGCGGGCAAGTCCACCGTGCTTCGCCTGATGTGTGGCCTTGCCACCCCCACCCGGGGTTCGGTCACGGTGCTGGGTCGCAACCCTCGGCTCGACCACACCGTGGTCCGCCACATCGGGCTGGTGTCGCAGAACGATGGCGTGTTCGAGTCTCAGCGGGCTGTCGAGTTCGTGACCCTCGCCGCCCGCCTCAACCAGCTTGACGACCCAGAAGGGGCGGCCCGCCGGTCTCTCGGTACCGTCGAGCTCGACCCCGACGACCGACGACCCATCGGCTCGTACTCCAAGGGGATGCGCCAGCGGGTGAAGATCGCCCAGGCGATCGTGCACGACCCTGAGGTCATCCTGCTCGACGAGCCACTCACCGGGCTCGACCCCCGCCAGCGCCGCCACATGGTCGAACTGTTCCACCGTCTCGGCGACGACGGACGCTGCGTCGTGGTGTCGAGCCATGTGCTCGAAGAGGTCGAGCGGTTCGGTTCGCGGGTACTGGTGATCGCCCAGGGCCGACTCGCCGCCGAGGGCGACTTCCACGCCATCCGCGAGCTGATGGACGACCGACCCCACCTCCTCTCCCTGCGAACCAACCGGCCCCGCGAGCTGGCGGGGGCGATCCTCGCCGACGGAATCGCCATGGCGGTCCGACTGGTCGGTGACGACCAGGTCCAGGTCGAGTCGACCGCCATCGCCGCCTTCCGCACTCGCATCGCCCCCATCGCCCGCGACCTCGACGCCCGCCTCCACGAACTGCGCGGGGTCGACGACGACCTCGAATCAGTCTTCCGTTACCTGGTGGAGCGCCGATGACCACCTGGTTCGCTCTGGTGAAGCTGTTCTGGTCGATCTCGCTGACCCGCCTGCGGGTGGTGCTGTTGTCGGCTCTCGGACTGGCCGCTGTCGTCTTGGCCCTCGTGGCTGGCCAGGGCGACCCCACCACGTCGGCGGCCGAGGCCGCGGCCACCTTGATCGACGGCTACGGGCTCACCATCCTCACCCCCATCGTCACCTTGGTGATCGCCTCGGCGTGCTTCGACAACCTGGTCGAGGACTCGACCCTGGTCTACCTGTGGCTACGCCCGATCCCCCGATGGCATCTCGCCTCCGCCGCGACCGTCGCGTCGGTCAGCGCGGCCACCCCGATCGTGGTCATCCCCCTGACCCTGGCCTCCATCGTCGCCGGCGGTGGCCCCACGGTGGCGTTGGGCACCATCGTGAGCGCCACCGTGGCGGTGGTCGGCTACTCCGCCTTCTTCGTCGCCGCGGGGCTCATCACCCGTCGCTCACTGACCTGGGGCATGGTCTACATCCTGGTGTGGGAGGCCTTCATCGCCAGGGTGGGGACGGCGTCGAGTCGCCTGTCGGTGCAGCACTACTCCCGATCGGCGATGGCCGAAGTGGCCGATGTTGCCCTTTCCGGCGGCGACGCCCCGCTTTGGGTTGCGATCACCGCTCCGATCATGTTCCTGGCCGTGGGGCTGATCATCACCTCGGTGTGGCTGAACCGCACCAACGTGGCCTGAAGCGATCTGGCCGTGCCCGGTTCGGGCCTCGACCGGCCTCAGATCAGGCTGACGCCGCAACGGTTGAACACTGCGTCAGTGGTGCGGTCGAGGCTGTCGTCGACCAGGGTGGCCTCGAACCGCGAAGCCACCCCAGCATCGGTCTCCATGGCCTCCATCAGCCGACCGATGTCGTAGCCGTAGGAGCCGAGGAGAGTTTCGAGCGCCCGCATCGACGACGCGATCCGGCGATGGTCAGCGGCCAGGCCTGAATCGAGCTCGGCGGCCCGATCATGAACCTGGGCGGCGAGGCCCATCGCGGCTGAGACCCCGGAGCCGGAGTAGATCGCACTGTCGACCGCCCCCATGACCGAGCCGTACTCGTTCCACAGACCGCAGTAGTCCGATGCCGAGGCCACCCCGCCTGACCCTCCCGTAGGCAGCGGTGTGCTCGCCGGCGGGTTTCCGCCCGTGGCGGGAGCAGTCGTTGGCGCCGCCGGGGCGGGCCCGGGGTCAGGGGCGGATCCGGGATCGGGAGCGGGTCCGCCTTCGACTGGTGGCGGCGCGACATCGGGGGGCAGCGCAAGCTCATCGAGGGGCACTTCGCCAAACCCTTCGGGAGCATCGCCGGGGATCTCGATCACGGGCTCGCCCGCCAATCCGGCGTCGATGTCAGCGGCAGGGTCGACGCCGACGGGTTCGCTGTCGGGGCCTCGCAACGGTTCGAGGGCTGAGTGCTGATCCGGGGCGCAGGCCCCCAGGAAAAGGGTCATGGCGACGGCCAGGACGACTGCCCTCGAAGCACGGCGACTGGACATGACGGGACTCCCGCAAGGTGTGACCGATATAACAGCCGAACACTAGCGAGTGTCAGCAATCACCGCATGTCCAACCGCAGCGTCAGCAAAACGGCTACTCGTCGCCCGGGCTGACCTGCAGGGGAGCCATCCAAACGTCAGAGGTCGATGCCGCAGTCATCCTCGACGAAGTCCTCCACCCGCTCGGCGGCGTCGGAGTACCCGTCCTCTATCTCCTCGAACTGACGGCCGACATCAGGGTCGTTTGCTGCGGCCCGTTCGAGAGCGTCGAAGTCGTAGTCGTACTTTTCGAGC
>CAZEFG010000116.1:0-2479 GCA_964511355.1 uncultured Iamiaceae bacterium | reverse complement strand
GTTCAGACTTGGCCTGTCCGAGTTGTCAGAGACCGGCGCGTTGGCGCAACAGCGCAGTGACTGCCTTGCCGTCGGCCTGGCCCTGGGTGGCCCTCATCACCGCGCCCACGAAGAACCCGGCCACCTTCTGGTTGCCGTCGCAGAAGCTGGTCCACTCGTCGGGGTGAGCGGCGATGGCGTCGTCGACCGCGGTCTCCAGGGCGCTCGTGTCCATGGCTTCGAAGCCGCGCTCCGTCGCAATCAGCTCAGGGGAGCGCCCGGTCTCGACCATCTCGGCCAACACCGTCTTGGCCTGGGTGGCGGTGAGCGCACCGCCAGTTTCCATCGAGACCAGGTGGGCGAAGTCCTCAGGGGCTAGGGCATGGGCACCGTCGACGGCCAGGTTGTTCTCGATGTGGGTGATCACCCGGTCGGGGTCACCACCAGCGGCGATCGTGGCCAGGGCGAGATCGTCGAGCCCTCGCTCGACGGTCATGGCGGTGGCGGCCAGGTCGACACCCGCCGCCTTGGCCAGGGCCTGGCGACGCTCGGCGGGGAGCCGGGGGAGGTCAGCGTCGATGGCGTCGATCTCGGCGGGTGTCGGCTCGAGGGGAACGAGGTCGGGCTCGGCGAAATAGCGGTAGTCCTCGGCTTCTTCCTTCGACCGGAGGGTGTGGGTGCGGCCATCAGCTTCGTCCCAGTGGCGGGTCTGCTGGATGACCCGTTCGCCCGACTCGATGAGGTCGATCTGACGCCGGGCCTCGTAGTCGATGGCACGGCCCAGCGACCGCAGCGAGTTGAGGTTCTTGATCTCGCAGCGGGTGCCGAAGGGGTCGCCGGGCCGACGGACCGAGACGTTGGCGTCGACGCGCATCGAGCCCTCTTCCATCTTGGCGTCGGACACCCCGACCGCCAGGATGATCGAACGCAGCTCGGTCACGTACTGGCGGGCGGCTTCGGAGTTGCGCAGGTCGGGCTTGCCAACGATCTCGACCAACGGCACTCCCGCCCGGTTGTAGTCGACCAGCGAATAGCCGGCTTCGTGGATGCGGCCTCCCCCACCGACGTGGGTGCTCTTGCCGGTGTCCTCTTCGATGTGGGCCCGCTCGATTCCCACCCGGGTGCCGTCGGGCAGTTCTAGCCAACCCTCGACGTTGGTGGGCTGGTCGTACTGCGAGACCTGGTAGTCCTTCGGCATGTCGGGATAGAAGTAGTTCTTGCGGGCGAACACCGACCGGCGCACCTCACAGTGCAAGGCCCGGCCGAGGCTCATGGCGAAGTCGACCGCACAGGAGTTGACCACCGGAAGAGAGCCCGGCAGCCCGAGACACACCGGACAAACGTTGGTGTTGGGCTCAGAGCCGAACTGGTTGGGGCAGCCGCAGAACAGCTTGGTGGCGGTGGAGAGCTCGCAGTGGACCTCGAGGCCCACCACCATCTCCCATCCGCCGGGCAGGACGGCGTCGGTCATGACGCACTCCCTTCTGATCCCAGAGTGCGAGCCGCTGCTTCGAGAACGGCGGCGGTACGGAACATATCGACCTCGCCGAGCGCCGGAGCCAGCACCTGGATCCCGACCGGAAGACCGTCGTCGCCGGTGCCGAACGGAACCGACATCGCCGGGTCGCCGGCCAGGTTCGACGGGATGGTGCAGACGTCGGTGAGGTACATGGTGAGAGGGTCAGACGTCTTGGCGCCGAACGGGAATGCGGTGCTGGGCACGGTGGGGCTCAGCAGCACGTCGAAGTCCTGGTAGGCGGCCTGGAAGTCACGGATTATGAGCGTGCGGACCTTCTGGGCCTTGCCGTAGTAGGCGTCGTAGTAGCCGGCGGACAGGGCGTAGGTGCCGAGCATGATCCGCCGCTTCACCTCGGGGCCGAAACCGGCGGTGCGGGTGGCGAGGTTCATGTCGGGGGTGTTGTCGGCGTCGACCCGAAGGCCGTAACGCACGCCGTCGTAGCGGGCCAGGTTGCTCGCCGCCTCGGCGGGCGAGATCAGGTAGTAAGCCGACAGGCCGTAGGTGACAGCGGGCACCGAAGCCGGGGCGACATGGGCTCCGGCCGCGGCCAGCGCCTCGGCGGCCTCGTTGAGACGCCGGGTGACATCGGGGGCGATGCCTTCGCCGGATAGCTCCGAGACGATGCCGACCCGCAGTCCCGAGACACCGTCGTCGAGGTGCTCGCTGATGGCGGGCACCCGACCCGGGATCGAGGTGGAGTCCAGCGGGTCGTGACCGGCGATGACCTCGAGGAGCACGGCGGCGTCGGCCACATTGGCCGCAAGGGGGCCGATCTGGTCGAGCGAGCTGGCGAAGGCAATCAGGCCATAGCGCGACACCAACCCGTAGGTGGGCTTCACGCCCACCACTCCGCACAAGCTGGCGGGCTGGCGGATCGAGCCACCGGTGTCGGTGCCCAGCGCCAGCGGGGCGAATCCGGCGGCCACTGCCGCGGCCGATCCGCCGCTCGATCCACCGGGAACCCGGCTGAGGTCGTGGGGA
>CAZEFG010000115.1:0-7544 GCA_964511355.1 uncultured Iamiaceae bacterium | reverse complement strand
TCGAAGGCCCGCGCCGTATTGATGAGCCCCGAAGAACTCGACGGTGGCACCGGGCCCGACGGCGAGCCCGAGCCCGCCGCGGTCTTCAGTACGGATCACGACGCCACGTAATCTCCGGGCGGTGATCATCGACATTGCCCTGGTTCTGGCGGGCCTGGTGCTGCTCACCAAGGCGGCCGATCAGTTCGTTCTTGGCGCCGCCCGCATCGCGCTCATTCTTCGGATCTCAGCGGTGGTGGTGGGCGCGGTCATCGTGGGGTTCGGAACTTCGGCCCCGGAGATGCTCGTCTCGGGTATTGCCGCGTGGCAGGGAGATGCCGAGGTCGGAGTCGGCAACATCGTCGGGTCCAATGTGGCGAACCTGACCCTCGTTCTCGGCATTGCGGCCGTGATCCTTCCGATCGCGATCACTGGATCGGTGCTGCGCAAGGAGACTCCGCTCATGGTGGGCTCGGTGCTGCTGTTCGCCTGGTTCGTGCGCAACGGCATAACCGGCATCGAAGGCACCATCCTCCTGGTTGCCCTCGCGGTCTCGATTGGGTTGCTCATCCGCACCGGTGCGGTCGACCCCGACCCCGAGCTGGAAGCCGATGTGGCCTCGTTCGCTGATCGAGCCCATATGCCGCGCTTGCGAACTGAGGTGGTCCGCACGGTCATCGGGTTGCTCGGCACGCTGGCGGGTGCCCAACTCTTGGTTACCGGGGCGGTCAGCATCGCTGAGGAGGCGGGACTGTCGGGTGGTTTCATCGGCTTCACCCTGGTTGCGGTGGGTACATCGCTGCCCGAGCTCGTCACCGCCATCGCCGCGGCCCGGGCGGGCGAAGGCGACCTGATCGTCGGCAATCTGCTCGGATCGAACCTGTTCAACTCGCTTGCGGTCGGGGCGGTATTGGTTCTGGCTGGAAGCACACCGATCGACGCCCCGCGCCTCATGTCGGTGGGGGTGGGGGCGATGATCGCCGTTGCGGTCGGCGTGTGGATCATGATGGCCACCAAGCGACGCATCGTTCGAGCCGAAGGGGTGATCTTGCTGTGCGCCTACGTCGCCACGGTCGCCTTGATCGGCCCTGGGGGCTGACCTACGGCCCGGCCGTCGGGTTGTTGACGCGCGACGATGGCGAGTTACCGGACTGGAAGTGCCCCACGATCAACAGGAGGAAACCACGTGACCGAGGTGCGAGAGCTGGCGACAGGTCTGCGATTCCCCGAAGGGCCGGTGGTGCTTCCTGACGGTTCGTTGGTGGTGTGCCAGATCGAAGCGGGCGTGGTCAGCCGGGTCGACCCCCTCGACGGTTCGGTCACCGACATCGTCGGCGGGTTGCCAGGCCCCAACGGGGCTGCCCTCGGCCCCGACGGCGCGCTCTATCTGTGCGACAACGGTGGCAACTTCGGCTACATCGACCTCGGCAACCTGCTCGTCCCGGCCCCGATCACACCCGATACCTGGCAGGGCGGGTCGATCCGGCGCATCGACTTGGCCACCGGGGCCTGCGAGGTCCTCTACACCGAATGCGACGGTCGACCCCTCCTGGCCCCCAACGACCTGGTCATCGACGACCACGGCGGGATCTGGTTCACCGACTACGGCCGCACCTTTGCCCGCACGGCCGACCGAACCGGGGTCCACTACGCGGCGCTCGACGGCAGTTCGATCCGCGAGGTGATCGCGCCGCTCGATTCACCCAACGGCGTCGGCCTCTCGCCCGGAGGCGACCGGGTCTATGTGGCCGAGACCCACCTCGGACGCCTCCTGGCCTGGGACGTCACCGGCCCCGGCGAGCCCGCGGCCACCGGTGGCCTCAATTCCGGTGCCCAAGTCCTGTGCCACCCCGGCGGCGGCAAATTGTTCGACTCGCTGGCGGTACACCCCGATGGCCGGATCTGTGTCGGCACCCTCGGAACCGGCGGGATCACCGTGGTTGAGCCCGACGGCTCGCAAAGCTCATTCGTCGAGCTCCCCGACCCATTGGTAACCAACATCTGCTTCGATCCCGACGACTCGAGCGTCGCCTACGTGACGATGTCGGGCACCGGCGTGCTCGGGGTCATCGACTGGCCTGCTGACGATCTCCGATCCGACCGAGCCCAGGGGCCGGGCTGAAGGTTGGGAGCCGCCCACCGGTAGGCTGTTTCGGTCATGGCGCGCTCCTACTGGGTCGAGACCCTCGGCTGCCCGAAGAACCAGGTCGACTCCGACAAACTCATCGGCTCTCTCGTTGCCGATGGGCTCGTCGCCGCGTCCGATCCGTCAGAGGCCGACGTGGTGGTGGTCAACACCTGCGCGTTCATCGAGGATGCCCGCCAGGAGTCGATCGACACGGTCCTCTCATTGTCTGATGCCCGCCGGTCGGGGGCCGAGCTGGTGGTCACCGGTTGCATGGCCGAGCGTTACGGCGATGAATTGGCGGCGGCCCTCCCCGAGGTCGACGCGGTGGCCGGCTTCGGTGTTTCGGTCAGCCTTGGGGCCACCCGGCGGGGAACCAACGGCGACGTCCCGGCCATCCCTTCGTTCGACCTGCTCAACCTGCCTCGGCCCGCGGCCACCGCTCCCTGGGCGTACGTCAAGGTCGCGGAGGGCTGCGACCGCGCCTGCGGTTTCTGTGCCATACCCAGCTTCCGGGGGCCTCAGAGGTCGCGATCGGTCGATTCGATCGTGGCCGAGGTCGACCAGCTCTCGGTTCGCGAGGTTGTCCTCATCGCCCAGGACCTCGCCTCGTTCGGACGCGACCAGGGGCAGGGCCAACGCGCGATCGTTCCCTTGGTGCAGGCGGTAGCCGAGCGGGTCGACCGCGTGCGGTTGTTGTACCTCTATCCGTCCGATCTCACGGACCTGTTGATCGACACCATCTGCGCCACCGGGGTCCCGTACTTCGACCTCAGCCTCCAACACGTATCGCCTCCCCTCATGCGTCGGATGAAGCGCTGGGGCAACGGCCGCCGATTCCTCGACCGGATCGCTGCCATCCGAGCCCGCGAACCCGATGCGGCCTTCCGTTCCAACTTCATCGTCGGCTACCCCGGCGAGACCGAAGACGACCACGACCAACTCCTCGCCTTCGTCGAGGAGGCGCAGCTCGACTGGTGTGGCTTCTTCGCGTATTCGCGGGAGGAGGGGACCTACGCGGCCGGGCTCGACGGGGCGGTCCCGCCGAACCTCATGGCCGAGCGTCTCGCCGAGCTGACCGAACTTCAGGATTCGATCACCGCCCAGCGTCGCACCGACCTGATCGGCGAGACCATCGAGGTGCTGGTCGATGCCCAAGGCATCGGGCGGACCCATCGCGAAGCGCCCGAGATCGACGGCATCGTCACCGTCCCCGACGACCTCAAAGTCGGCACCTTCCAGAAGCTGGTGGTCGCCGATTCGCTCGGCCCCGATCTAGTGGCTGCAACCGGCCCCGGACCGTGGTAGGAACGGGGCTGTGAGGCAGCAACGAGCGAGGAGGCAGCAGTGACCGACACCGCCTTCGGTCCGACGGCACTAGCGACTCCGGCCAATTACGTCACCATCGCTCGTCTGCTCGTTTCGCCCTTGCTGCTGGTTGCCATCACCGACAGTGGGCCGTCGTGGTGGGTATTCGTGGTGTGGACGGTGCTGTGCCTCACCGACGGATTCGACGGGTACCTGGCGCGTCGCCATGGCACCACCCGATCGGGAGCGTTCCTCGACCCACTGGCCGACAAAGTCCTGGTGCTCGGAGCGCTCTTCGCGCTCGTGGCCATCGAGCGGTTCTGGATCGTTCCCGCTCTGGTCATCGCAACGCGCGAGGTCGCGATTTCGATGTACCGCTCGTACTGGGCCCGCCGGGGTCTTTCCATTCCCGCCCGTCGCAGCGCCAAGCTCAAGACCTTGATCCAGCAGCTGGCGGTGGGCTTCGCATTGGTCCCGGCCGCATGGAATCCGTCCTGGGTGGCCGATTGGCTGTTGTGGGCCGCGGTGGTCCTCACCGTGGGCACGGGGCTTCACTACCTGTACGACGGCAGTCGCGCCGCTGAGCCCACCTAGGACGGGCCAACCCGGCAAGGGGGCCGGGATTGACCTTGAGCTGAGCGGGTAGCCTCAGCGCCGATGCGTGCCGAAGTCATTGCCGTCGGAACCGAGCTCCTTCTGGGACAGATCGTCGACTCCAACTCGGCCTGGATCGGTGAGCACCTCGCCCTGGCCGGTATCGACAGCCACTTCCAGACCAAGGTGGGCGACAACCACGACCGCATGGAAGCCGTGCTGCGTCTGGCCCTCGACCGGTCCGATGCGGTCATCATGTGCGGCGGTCTCGGCCCTACCCAGGACGACATCACCCGCGACGTGATCGCCGATGTCATGGGCGTCGAGTTGGTTCACGACGATGCCATCGAGGCCAGGATCAGGGCGATGTTCGGGGCGAGAGGTCGGACGATGCCTATGAACAACCTGCGCCAGGCGATGGTTCCGGCAGGGTCCCGCACCATGGAGCAGATGCCCGGAACCGCCCCTGGTCTGATCTGTCCCATGCCTTCTGGTGCGTACGAGGGCAAGGTCATCTACGCGGTGCCCGGGGTGCCCTATGAGATGAAGGAGATGGTGGCCGGCTCGGTGCTGCCCGATCTCAAGCGACGAGCTGGGGTCACCTCGGTGATCCGTAGCCGGGTGTTGCGCACGTGGGGCCAGAGCGAATCCGGTCTGGCCGAAATGCTCGAAGGCGAGGTCGAGCGTCTCAACGCCGAGCCCAAGACGACCCTTGCCTTCCAGGCGTCGGGAATCGAAGGCATCAAGGTGAGGATCACCGCCAAGGCCCCCACTGTCGACGATGCCGAGGCGCTGTTGGCCGACGAGGAGGAGCGGGTTCGCTCGATCGTGGGCGACATCGTTTTCGGGGTCGACGACGAGTCGATGGAGCACGCCGCGGTCAGCCTGTTGGCCGACCGGGGCCTGACCCTGGGAGTCGCCGAATCGGTGACCGGCGGGCTGATCGCCGCTCGCATCACCAATGTGCCGGGCAGCTCCGAGGTCTTTCGCGGTGGGATCGTGGCCTACGCGTCGGAGGTCAAGTACGACGTGCTTGGTGTTCCGGTCGGGCCGGTGGTCTCCGCGGAATGTGCCGAGGCCATGGCGGTGGGGGTGCGCCGCGTGCTCGGTGCCGACGTCGGGATCGCAGTGACCGGCGTGGCTGGCCCGGCGCCGCAGGAGGATCAGCCTCCTGGCACCGTCTTCTTCGGTCTGGCCATCGGAGACGACACCGAAAGCCGTCAGATCAAGCTGCCCGGCGATCGTCACCGCATCCAGCAGTTCAGCGCCATCTCCCTGCTCGACCTTCTCCGGCGCCGCCTGCTGGCCCTCGACCCGAAGCCCTAGCTGCCGGCGACAGTCCGCCGTCTGTCTGTCACCTGGTGCCAGGGGACTTGGCTAGGAGGGCGGGGGGTTCGGCCTAGGCTGCGCCGATGCTCGACCATGTGTCGATCCAGTGCTCGGATGTAGCCGAGAGCGCGGCTTTCTACGATGCCGTGCTGGCGCCCCTGGGCGCCGCCCGGGTCGCAGATTTCGGTGCGGTCATCGGCTACGGCAGCGACGATCGACCCGGCTTCTGGCTCGGGCCCCTCGTCGACCAAGGGCCCAACCGCCCGATCCACTTGGCCTTCGTCGCCAACGGTCGTGAAGAAGTCGATGCCTTCTCCGCCGCCGCCCGCGAGGTGGGGGCCGAGATCCTGCACGAGCCCCGCGTGTTCACCGAGTACCACGCCAGCTACTACGCCGCATTCGCGCGCGACCCCAACGGCCACAACATCGAGGCCGTCTGCCACATCGAGCCCTGACCCAGTTCAGAGGCCGAACATCTCCCGGCACTGGTCCAGCCCCTCGACCGTGATCGTCGGGCGTTCACGTGCCCGCCAGCCTTCGAGGTCGATGACGAGGCGCTGTTCTTCGCGACGCCGGCCCTCGATGACCCGGATTTTGAGGCCGTCGTCCTGGTAGCCGATCGATCGAGACACCCCAAGCGATGCTGGGTTGTCGATCGCAGCACCGCTCTGAGCTCGCGTCGCTCCGAGGTGGTCGAACGCAAAACCGAGCGCCCCAAGACGCATTTCCTTACCGAGGCCCTTCCCTTGGTATCGCTGGCCCAGCCACGAGCCGGAGCTGACCATGCGGGTCACCGGGAATTGGATACCCATGATCGCCTGGCACCCGATCACCGTTCCGTCGAGGAACACGCCGAGCTCTAGCGCCCAGTCGTGGGGCGTCCAGTCCGCTCGACGGCGCCAGTGGTACTGCAGGAGACTCCGCTCGAGGTCGGGCGACGGGCGTCGTGTCCACGCAGCAAGGAACGGCATCTCGTTGGGATCGTGCACGCCTGCTGCGGCCACGTCGGCCAGCGCCTGGAGATCGGCGTCGGTCGGCAAGCGCAGTTCGAGGCGTTCGGTGCGGATGCGCAGGGCGAACACGGGCCAGTGCGAGGACATCTCGACATCGTGGCCGATCGCAGTTGCTGGGGGCGACAGGTTTCGAGTGGGGCGCCGGGTGATACCTCGGCAGGTACGGTCGAGCCATGCGCTTCAGCTTCTGGATGAACAACGCCGCCGATTGGCCAGACCTGCTCGCCACCGCGACCCACGCCGAGGCGACCGGGTGGGACGACATCTATGTGGCCGACCACTTCCTGCCCAACGCCGAGGACACCTCCGGGCCGATGCACGAGGCCTGGACACTAGTAGCCGGCCTGGCCGCAGCCGTGCCCCGCGTGGGCATCGGGGTGCTGGTCAGCGGCAACACCTACCGTCATCCCGCGGTCCTCGCCAAGATGGCCGCCACCGCCGATCACATCAGCAACGGGCGGATCATCCTCGGCCTGGGGGCAGGGTGGCAGGAGAACGAACACGTCGCCTACGGGATCGAGTACTCGACCGTGAAGGGGCGCCTCGACCGGTTGGAGGAGGCCTGTGAGGTGGTCACGTCGCTGTTCGCCAACTCGAAGACCACCTTCGACGGCGAGCACTACCAGCTGGTGGACGCCCCCCTCGAGCCCAAGCCCATCCAGTCACCGTTGCCGTTGTTGATCGGTGGTGGGGGAGAGAAGCGCACCATGCGCATCGCCGCCCGGTTCGCCCAGCGTTGGAACGTGTGGGGCACCCCCGAGACCCTTACCCACAAGAACGCAGTGCTCGACCGTCATTGCGAGGATCTAGGGCGAGATCCAGGCGAGATCAGCCGGTCGGCCCAGGGTCTGCTGTTCCTGATGGACGACGAGGAAGCATCGGCCAAGCTGCGGGAGCGGGACATCGGTCGGGCCGCTCTGGTGGGAACACCCGACGAGCTGGTCGAGGTGGTGGCGGCCTACCGCGAGGCCGGCGTCGACGAGCTCATCGTCCCGGACTTCACGCTGCCTGCCGGCGCCGCCAAGCACGAGGTCATGGACCGCTTCATCGAACAGGTCGCGGCCCCCTTCCGCGACTGACCCGTCGGCGGGAACTACCCCAGATCCTGAATCCCGCCAGTCGCAGATCCCCTAATCGCAGGATCCGATCGGAGTGCGATCCGATCCTGCGAACAGCAGCGCCCCGTTGCCTCGACC
>CAZEFG010000114.1:0-7561 GCA_964511355.1 uncultured Iamiaceae bacterium | reverse complement strand
CGCCGAGGACCGCTGGCGACATGGTCCTCGGCTGTTCGACGATCTGGTGCACAACGCTCCCAAGTTGGGAATGAGTGGGAAGGGGTCCCCAACGACTGTATGGCTCCCCTCCCCCTTCGGCACCCCCGATCCCCCGATGAAGGGACCGACGTCACAACCTGGGGTGGGCCGGTAGTCACATCTACCGCGGCCGGCCCTCAACGCTCCCCCACCCCTGCCGATCATCGGGGCGATGTCGATGTCTGTGCTCATCTGTAGTCGCCGCCGCGACGGGGCCTTTGCCCCCGAGCTGGCAGGAATCGACCCTCTGGTCGGTTCGACGGTGCTGTGCTCAAGCTTCGACGGCTGGGAGACCCCGATCGCGTGGGACAACCGTTTCGGGGCGCTCATCGACGCCGCCACCGACGATGACCTGGTGCTGGTCGACCATGCCATCGGCCTCGATCTGGACGCCATCGTGATCGTCGCTGTCCCCCCGGGCGAGACCGCTCGCGGCCTCGAGGCGCTGCGTCGCGGCGCCCACGACTTCATCGAGACGAACCCGGAGGGCAGGGTCGACCCCCACGTCTATCTCCAGGCGCTCCATGCGGCAATCGCCCGGGCGGGGGTGGTGATCCGCACCACGCGGGAGCATCGGCGCATGGCCAAGGTGCTCGAACACTCCGCCGAGGGCTATATCGTCGTCGACACCGCGGGAATGGTGCTGGCCGCCAGCCCTTCGCTCGATCGGATCTGGCCCGACGGGTTCCACGATCTGGCCACCATCTTCGAGGCGCTCCACCCCGAGGATCGGGAAACAGCCAGGCAACTAGGGCAGACAGCTCTCGAGAATCCCGGGGTTCCGGCGGTGGGTCAACTCCGCGCCATCGACCAGAACGGGATCGAGCACTGGTTCGAGATCCGCATCAACGACCAATCGGCGGACCCCGCCATCGGCGGATTCATCGCCAACGTGCGCAACATCACCGACCAGGTGCACTCGATCGAGCTCCAACGGCGAGCCGACGAGCGGCTGCGGATGGGGTTCGAGAATGCGCGTTCTGGCATGGCCATCTGTGAGATCGACGGAACCATTGTCCAGGTCAACTCGGCTCTGGCGAACATGCTCGGCAACAACGCCGAGGAGCTAGCGGGATGCCACCTTGAGGACCTGCTGCACCCCGAGTCGCACGAAATTCAGAGCCTCATCCGACGCCTGGTGGGCAACGAGATCCCGTCGGTGGAGGTCGAGCGACGTTTCGAACGCGGTGACGGGGGCTCGACCTGGGCGAGGCTGTCCTTGGTGATGCTCCCCGGACGCGATCAGGGGCCCGGTTACCTGCTGACCCAGTTCCAGGACCTCACCGATCAGAAGGAATCGGCCCATGCGCTGGCTCATGCGAATGCCCACGATTCCCTCACCTCATTGCCCAACCGAACCGTGCTGGAGCAGCGTCTCGCGGTGGCTCTGACCGAAGACCCCGTGGCCCCGACGGTGCTGTTCATCGACATCGACAACTTCAAGGTCATAAACGACGGGTTGGGCCACAGCACCGGCGACCGGATTCTCATCGAGATGGCCAACCGTTTGCGGCAGAACATCCGCAGCGCCGACACCGCCGCTCGATTCGGGGGCGACGAATTTGCCGTGGTCCTTCGGGAGATCCCCGACGTAGTGGCGGCCACGGCCCGAGCCGAGCACCTTCTCTCGGTGCTGAGCGAACCGATCAGGACCGATGGCCTGACCCATTTCGTCTCGGTGAGTATCGGAGTCGCTCGTGGCTCGGCGGACGCCACCGTCGAAACGGTTCTACGTGACGCCGACGCCACCATGTACCACGCCAAGGCGTTGGGCCGCGGACGGGTTGAGGTCTTCCACCCCTCGCTTCACACTCAGGCTGAGCATCGGCTGCGTACCGCAACCCGTATCCGCCACGGCCTCGAGCTGGGTCAGTTCCATGTGGCGTATCAACCGTTCCTGGCCGTCGGTGACGAACGGGTCATCGGGATGGAGGCTCTCCTGCGCTGGAACGACCCCGACCGTGGGCCCATCAGCCCGGCCGAGTTCATTCCGGTGGCCGAACAGACCGGACTGATCCTGACGCTGGGCGCCTGGGCCCTCGACGAGTCGCTTCGCCAGCTCCGTCAGTGGCAGCTTGATCAGCCGTGGGGCAAGGACCTTCAACTCTCGGTCAACCTGTCACCGCGTCAGCTCACCGACGCCGGCTTGGTCGACGCCGTGGAGCACAGCATCGGTGAGGCAGGGGTTTCGCCGGAGTCGCTGTGCCTGGAGATAACCGAGACGGCCGTGATGGACGACATCGAGGCCTCGATTGGGCTGATGCGCTCGCTACGCACCCTCGGCGTGGCGCTCAGCATCGACGACTTCGGCACCGGGTACTCGTCGCTCAACTACCTGAAGAGCCTCCCCCTCACCACCCTCAAGGTCGACCGCTCGTTCATTGACGGCCTCGGCAACGATGCCCACGACACCTCGATCGTCGAGGCCGTGGTGGCTCTTGGCCATGCCCTCGACATGCGGGTGCACGCCGAAGGCGTCGAGCGACCCGATCAGCTCGAAGAGCTGCGTCGCATGGGATGCAACGATGCCCAGGGTTGGCTGTGGGCCCCGGCCATGAGCGCCGACGAGTTCACCACCTGGGTACAGGATCGATATCGCTGATCAGCCAGCCGGTTGCTGCGCCGACCCCGCTCGGTTCAGTCGTCGATGTGGATGGCGTACTCGGGGCAGTTGTCGGCGGCGAGTCGGGCGGCGCGGAGGTGCTCTTCGGGCACGGCGCCGGTGACCTTCAGTACGGCATAGCCCTCGTCGTCGCTGTCGAAGAGTTCGGGGGCCAGGCTGTAGCAGCGACCGTGGCCCTCGCAGGCTTCGGAGTCGAGCTTGATGATCATGAGGCAACCTCCGTCGTTGACAGTACGCGAACTGGAAGTTGGCGCGGGCCTCTGACCTGACCGGTTGACCAACGCACGGCGTCGGGGTCGTCGCTGACCAGCTCGAAGTCGGGGATACGGGCGATCCACTCTTCGAGGGCGACCCGCAGCTCCATCCGAGCCAGGTTCGAGCCGATGCAGCGGTGAATGCCGACCCCGAAGGCGAGGTGGCGGTTGCGCTCGCGGTCGAGGATGACCTCGTCAGGCCGCTCGAAAGCCTCGGGATCTCGGTTGGCGGCAGGGAAGGGCAGAAGCACCCAGTCGCGGGCCTTGACCGGACACCCGCCGATCTCGGTGCCCTCGGCCCCTTCGGCCACGATGCGAGCCATGGTGACCGGTGCGTAGGCCCGCAGGAACTCCTCGACCGCGAACACCATCACCTCGGGCTCCTCGCGCAGACGACGGCGATGGTCGGGACGCTGAGCCAGGTGCCAGAGGCTGGCCCCGATGGCTGACCAGGTGGTGTCGATGCCCGCGATCAGCAACAGACCGATGGTGCCCTGGATGTGGTCGTCGGTCAGTGGCTCCCCGTCGATCTCGCAGCCGAGCAGATAGCTGATGAGGTCGGAGCCATCGGTGGGGTTGGCCCGTCGGTGGGCGATGACGGACTTGAGGTAGTAGTCGAGGGTGTCCTCATAGGCGAGAGCCTCGGACGCGAAGGACCCGGGCGCTTCGAGAATGCGGTGGATGAAGACCCTGAACTTGTCGCCGTCGCTGCGCGGCACTCCGAGCATCTCAGCCATGACCCGCACCGGGATGTGCTGGGCGTACTGCACCGCGGCGTCGGCTTCGGTTGCCCCGTCGGCGAGGAGGTCGTCGAGCAACTGGCGACAGGCGGCGCGGGTGGCGGTCTCCCAGCGGTCGACTTCTTTGGGTGCAAACGCAGGCAAGAGCAGGCGCCGGGCCTGGGCGTGGAACGGCGGATCGGAGCTGATCGGGGGGGCGTAACCCATAGGGGCCAGGCCGGTGGGCTTGAAGTCGCTGACGATGATGCTCTCGGAGCTGAAGTTGTCGGTGTCGCGCGCTACGGCCACCACGTCCTCGTGGCGTACGGGAAGCCAGGTACCGCCGAAGCGTTCCGTGTGGGCGACCGGACAGCCCTCACGCAGTTCATCCCACACCTGGTGCGCGTTCTGGGCGTAATCCGGATGGGTGTGGTCGAAATCGGTCGCCCAGTCCGAAATCGGCGGCGGCGTAGTCATGAAGTTCCTCCCCGGTGCACGACAATCGTTCACTATACGATGTAAAGCTCCGATGGTGGTCTCATGCCAACCGGCGGGCCCTTTCCACCCCCTCCCTCGTTCGAACACGGCGGCGCCTCCCGTCGCATCAACCACCGGCGCAAGAAGCCAAAGCGCTGGGCTGGCCGCCGATCAACGGGCGCTCGCCACGGTGGCCTGGGGGGTCTTGCCCTGACTGCTGTCCTGGTGGGGTGGATGGTGCTCACCGTGACGGGGAGCGGCTCGAACGATGGGTGGCACGGCACATCGCGGTGGTTGGGGGCCGATGTCGATCGACCGCCACTAGCCGCGGCTGTCAGTGAGCATCCGCTCGGGCTGGCGCCTCCCCCTCCCAGCAATGCCGGGCCGTTCGAGTTCCTCAACACCCAGCCAACCAGCGATCAGCCCGTCGCCTATGACCCATGTCGGCCCATTCACATCGTCGTCAACAACCTGCATGCCCCGGCCGGTTCGACCCAACTGGTACGAAGCGCTCTCGAACAGGTCACAGAGGCCACCGGGCTGCAGTTCGTCGTCGAAGGCGTCACGACCGAAATTCCTGATCATCCCCGCGCCCCGTATCAACCCGACCGCTACGGAGAACGCTGGGCGCCGGTGATCCTGGCCTGGATGAGCGAGGCTGAGATTTCGCGGCTGTCCGAAGCCGCCGGCCTGGGCGGCAGCGTCATCGCCCCAGTGCCAGGCAGCTCAAGCTGGGTGTACGTCAGCGGGGTGGTCATCCTTGACGGGCCTCTATTCGACCGGATTCTGGCGAGTTCTCGCGGTTGGTTCCAAGCTGAGACGATCATCATGCACGAGTTCGGACACCTGCTCGGACTCGACCATGTCGACGATCCGCGCCAGGTGATGGGCACCCACCGCGACATCGATGTGTTGCGATTCGGATCGGGCGATCTCGCTGGCCTCTCCGCGCTTGGCTCTGGTCGGTGCTTCGATCGGGTCTGATCGAAGCACTTCGTCGGGGCGATAGGTTCGATCACCGTGGAAGCCCAACCCGACAGTCCCGGCACTGAGCCCGACCGAACCTCCCCCGCGCGCCGCGCCAGCAGTACCGCCTATGTCGTCACCCCCGAGTCGGGCAGCGGACCCGGGGTGATGGTGCTCCACGGTTGGTGGGGGCTCACCTCGTTTGTGCGCCGGACCTGTGACCGGCTGGCGGACGAAGGCTTCGTCGCCATCGCCCCCGACCTCTTCGGCGGTGCGACCGCTGACCGACCCGACCAGGCCCAGCAGCTGTTGGCCGGCATCGACATGGACGAAGTGGTGTCCGCGGTGTTGTCGACCTCTTCGGCCCTGCGGGAGCTGCCCGCAACCATTGACCGTCCGGTTGGGGTCATCGGCATGTCGATGGGGGCTTCGTTGGCGCTGTGGCTGGCGACTCGGGCACCAGAACAGATCGGAGCCGCGGTCGTGTTCTACGGCATCCAGGACATCGATTTCGAAACCATGACCGCGCCGATCCTGGGCCACTTCGCTGAGCGGGATGAGCTGGTCTCTGACGACGCGGTCGTCGAGATGGAGGCCCATCTGCGCCTCCTCGACAAAGATGTCGAGTTCCACCGTTACGCCGGAACCGGGCATTGGTTCATCGAGGACGATCGCCCGGCCGCCTACGACGCGGGTGCCGCGCAGCTGGCGTGGGAGCGAACCGTCGGTTTCCTGCACCACCACCTCGATTCCTGACGCTCTGCCGCGCGAGTTCCAAGCGCGTGAATCCACGACCCGGGCGGCCCCGCTACTGTCCGGGGATGGCTCCATCCGCTCAGCCCGATCCGGCACGACAAAGCGTCGTGACCCTTGACCTCGAAGGCGTTCTCGTCCCCGAGATCTGGATCGCCGTCGCCGAACGAACCGGTATCGAAGGCCTGAGGCGGACCACCCGGGACGAGCCTGACTACGACACCCTCATGCGGTACCGGCTCGATCTGCTCGATCAGCACCAGCTTGGTCTCGACCAGATCACCGAGGTCATCGCCGGGCTCACTCCCCTGCCGGGCGCGATCGAGTTCCTGGCCGCCTTGCGGGAGCGCACCCAGGTGATCATCCTCTCTGACACCTTCGAGGACTTCGCCCGCCCGCTCATGCGCCAGCTGAGCTGGCCCACCCTGCTTTGTCATCGCCTGGTGATCGAATCGGGCCGCATCGCCGGATACCGGCTGAGAATGCCCGACCAAAAGAGGGCCGCGGTCGAAGCCCTACAGGGATTGAACTACCGGGTGGTGGCGGCCGGCGACTCCTACAACGACACCGCCATGCTGTTGGCGGCCGATGCCGGGTTCTTGATCCACTCCCCCGACAACGTGCGGGCCGAGTTCCCACAACTTCGCGCCGTCGACACTCTGCCCGAGCTGCTCGAGCTGATCACCGCGGCGCTGACCTAAGAAGCAACCCAGACAGGTTGGGTGGCGACGACCTCGCTCAGCTGACGGAGCCCGGTTCCGTCGCGTTTCGCCGCCCACACCGTGGACTTCAGCGCATCGGGATTGGGGAACAAGGCAAAGGTGACCCAGTCGCCACTCGGCGAGAACGAGGGGTAGGCCGCCTCGCCTTCGACGATGTGTTCGACCTCGCCAGTCGCGACATTGACGATGTGGATTCCGCTGTCGGTTGGCTCCTCGCACGACGCGGCCACCACCAATTCGTCGCGGCTCGGTGAGAGGGACGGCCCATAGAGCAGACATCCGACCTTGGAGTACAGAACTTCGAGCTCATCTGATCCTGGGCGCACCAACGCCATGGCCACCAGGTCGGTGCCCTCACCGGTGTAGGTGACGACGACCCGACCGTCGGATAAGGGGACGGCGCACTCGTAGCGACCAGCGGGCACCTGGAGCTCGGTGACGGTTCCGTCGAGAGTGACCTCGAACAGGTATGGGTCTGGCGCAGCATCGTCGAAGGCGGTGATCAACACGCGCTCCGCGTCGGGGAACCAGCGCACGCATCGGAACATGAAGGCGTCGTCGGTGTGCAGAGGCTCGAGGCCTGAGGAGTCGCCGATGAGCAACGTGGAGTTCATCTCGTGGGCGTCGGGCTCCCAACCCAAAGCCACCACCGTCTCGCCATCGGGAGCGACCGAAGCTCCCGTAACGCCACCCAGCCCATCGGTCGGAAGCTCGACGACTTCGCCGCCGCCTGCCTCCACCAAGGCCAACTGCCGCGATGAGTCGTCGCCCCATTGGTGCAGCAACACCCGGCCGGTCTCGATCTCGACCGACCGGTCCTGGTCGGGCCACACCACGGTGGTGGTCGTGGAGTTCTCGGCGTCGGCATCGTGGGACTGGTCGTCATCGCTGCAAGCCAGAGAGACCACCATCGCCAGCGCCAGAAGCGCCCCCAGCCATCCATGCCGCTGCTGCATCGAGTTCGTGCTCCTTTGATCGATGTCGGGC
>CAZEFG010000113.1:0-7564 GCA_964511355.1 uncultured Iamiaceae bacterium | reverse complement strand
GGGGAACCGGTCGACCGACCACTTGTTCATGGCGATCAGCCAGTTGCCGTGGGGGTTTACGGTGTCGCCGTGGGCGGTGGCGAGGTGGCCGATGTTGTAGTGGACGCTGATCTTGTCCTGGAGCTGGAAGGCTTCGGACTCGGGAACGCCGGCTAGGGGGCCGAGGGTCCATTCGGCGACGGCGCTCTCGACGAACAAGCTGGTGTAGGCCCGGCCGTCGGTCCCGTACTGGGTGTGAAGCGGACCGCCGCCCACCTCGACCTGGCCGGCCACGACTGCTTCGAAGTCGAGGATCGGCACGCCATAAGGATCGGTGCCGGTGAAGTTCTCGGCCTCGATGGCGGCTTCGATCAGGTCGATGCCGTAGACCGTGACGTTGGGATCGAGCTTGCCCGACACGGTGATGTAGTTGCCGTCGGGGGAGACGTCGACCCCGTGAGGGTTACGAGGCTCGGGAGCGAAGTAGAGCAGGCCCTCTTCGATGGCCGTGTCGAGGCGGATGAGGCGCTGGCCGTTCAGCATCTCGTATTTGCCGGCTTCCACGACCTCGGCGGCTTTCTCCCAGTTGATGATGTGCAGGTAGTCGAAGTCGTGTTCGATGGCCCCGGTCTCAAGCGGTGGGTTGCCGTCGGCGACGCCGCCGATGGCCATTTCGGTGTTGTAGGTGTTGATGAAGGCCCAGCCGTCGCTGGCCAGCTTCCCGGCGTCAGCGAGGTCCTGGTTGTAGGGGGGCAGCTCGATCTGGAAGCTCTCGTCGGTGAGGAACCGGCCGTTTTCCTGGTCGAGTTTCAGGAAGGTCGATACGCCCCGGAACTCCTCTTCGTAGTCGGCGAGGTCGGCGTAGCCGGTGTCGCTGAAGATGGGTGAGGGTGTTTTGGATGAGACGTGTACGTAATCGCTGTTGGGGGTGACGAACATGCCACCGTGGGAGCTCTGGATGTTGGGGACGTCGAGGATCTGCTTGGTCTTGAAGTCGCGCAGGTCGATCATCGCCACCCGGCCGTTGGCGCGGTCGTTGATGTAGACGAACCGGCCGTCGTAGTCCCCGTCGGTCTCTGAGATCGCGGGGTGGTGGGTGTCACCCCAGAGCAGAGGATCGTTCTGGTCCGGGTCTGAGCCCTCGGCCATCAAGGCGTCGGAGTAGTCGGCCCCGAATCCATAACCAGCCCAGGCGTCGGGGGTGAAGACCGGGATCGTCTTCAGGAGGTTCATCGAGGGCACTCCGATGACGTGCATCTGTCCGGAGTGACCTCCAGAGGCGAAGATGAGATAGTCGTCGTGGGCGCCAGGCGCGACGAAGGTGGCCAGTGCGGCCTCCGCCTCGCTGCCCGAGAGTCCCCTCGACGAGGCGACGTCAGCGAGGTTGCCCCCGCCTGACGAGCTGCTGCCGAGTCGCCCGCCGACGACTCCGAGCAGTAGTCCGACGACGAGTACCGCAGCAAGGAGCGGCCATGGCTTCTTGTTCATCGCGTTCCTTTCCCGAGTTCCCTGCCGGAGGGTCCGTCAGGGCTTATGGAGTGCGCCGGAATCGTCGGATGGGCCTCAGTTACTATGGGCGCAGTGCCTAACGTTTAGTTAGACAGTCATAGTTTGTGGAGCGACGCTATCGTCGGACAGAAGCGAATGGCCCGGCCCGGTGGGACCTCCGTCCCTGCCACGGGGGCCAAAGGTCCCGATCGAACTGCCGGTCGGGCGGTGAGAAGACCATCCGTATCGAGATCGGCACGATCCCTGGCGGCGGGGCGGTGATCGTTGATTACGCGCTCGACGTCTCTGCGCCTCCAAGCGGCCTCAGCCGTCTGGTCAATCAAGCGTTGGTCACCAGCGACGAGCTGCCGCCCGTGTGGTCTGACGATCCCACCACTTCCGAGGATGCCGACCCCACGGTGTACGCGCTCTCTGGGGGGCCCGGCGGTCCAGGTGAGCCCTCTGGTCCGGGCAGCGGCGATTTACCGTGGGGTGGGTCGGCCGAGATCATCGGTTTGGTGCCCGCCGATGGGGGAGTGGTGACCGCGCCGGTCGACGTGACAGTGGGCGTAGTCGCTCCGGTCGATGACCGGTCGATAACGGAGTGGTTCGTCACGACGTACCCGGCCGGTGCGGACCCGGGTTCGGCGGTGACGCTTGCCGAGGGCACAGGTGATCCGTCCGAGTCGGTACTGGGTGAGTTCGATCCGACGGTTCGAGCCAACGGGCCCTGGAACCTGCGCCTCACGGTCGTCGACTCCACGGGCGAGGAGTCGTTCGCCGAGTCGTCCCTGGTGGTGGGTGGCCAGCTGAAGCTGGGCCGCTATTCGGTCACCTATGAGGACATGTCGGTTCCGGTGGCGGGGATGCCGATCCAGGTGCTGCGCACCTACGACACGCTGGACAAGGACACCGAGGGCGACTTCGGGTTCGGGTGGAATCTTGAGCTGGCGAACTTCCGGGTGCAGGCCAACCGAACTCTGGGGCTGGGTCCATGGACTGGCGAGTCGTGCGGTCCGGGCCTCATCTTCGTGCCGCTGTGCTTCTCGCCGGGTTCGTCGCGGTTCGTGACGGTCACCTGGCCGGATGGTCGTACGGAGGTCTTCGACTTCACGCCTACCGGCAACACGTTCTTCGCAGTCGCGATGGTGCCCGAGTACACCCCGCGTCCGGGGGCTACGTCCACGCTCGCCCCTGCGCCGGGCGACATCTCGGGTTCCCGCGGCGGCGACGGCCACATGCGTGCCGGCGGGTTCGGCGACGGTGCGGTCTACGATCCGCAGCGTTTCGTGCTGACCGCCAAGGATGGCACCCGCTATCTGTTGGACCGCACCAGCGGTTTGGTGTCGGCTAAGGACCGTAACGACAACACCGTCACCGTTAGTGCTGATGGCGTGGTTTCGTCGTCTGGCCCGGGTATCAGCTTCGAGCGCGACGACCAGGGCGGCATCGAGCGGATTGTGGGTCCCGATGGGGCGAGCGTCACCTATGGGTACGACGCGGTCGGCGATTTGGTGGCGGTCACCGACGCCAACCAGCACACCACCGACTATGAGTACGACGATCACTACCTCACCGAGGTGGTGGATCCGACCGGGGCGCCGTGGCGGCGGATGGAGTACGACCTCGACACCGGCCGGGTTGAGGCCATCGTCGACGCCAACGGGAACCGATCCGAGATCTCGGTCGATCAAGAGGCACGCACCCAGGTGGTCACCAGCCCCGACGGTCTCCTCACCACGGTGTCGAGCTTCGATGAGCGGGGCAACGAGGTGGTGCGCGACGAGGTGTTCAACGGGGTGTCGCACCCCACCACGTTCACCTACTCCGACGACGGTCTCGACCTCATCACCAGCCGCACCGACCCTGAGGGCAACGTCTGGTCGGGCGAATACGACGGGCCGAACCTGGTGCGTTTCGTCGACGCCGAGGGCCACGCCACCCAGATCGACTACGACGGGTTCGGGTTCCCGACCCGGGTGGTCGACGCGGCGGGTGGGGAGACTCGGTTTGGGTACGACGCGGTAGGGAACCTCGAGTCGATCCTCGATGCGCTCGACAACGAGACCACCTTCACCTATGACGCCCGCGGCAACCGGATCGGCAAGGTCGATCCCGAGGGCAACACCACCTCCTGGACCTACACGCCCGCAGGTTTCGTGCAATCGCGGACCAGCCACGAAGGACGTGTGACGACCTGGTCCTACGACGACGCCGGTCGGGTGCTCACCGAGACCCTGGTGGCGACGGGGGCGACCATGACCTGGGTCTATGACGATGTCGGGAACCTGGTGTCGCGCACCGACCCGGAGGGCAACACCACCAGTTGGGAGTACGACCCATCTGATCGGGTGGTGACCGAGACCGATCCCGAGCTTTTCACCACCACCTATGGGTATGACCCGGTGGGCAAAGTCGTGTCGGTGGTCGATGCCCTCGACCACGAGACGATCTATGAGTACGACTCGGCGAACCGGTTGGAGTTGCGCCGCGATCCGTTGGGTCACGAGACCACCTGGTCCTATGACGGGGCCGGGCGATTGGTCGAGGTGGTCGATGCTCGAGGTGGGGTCACGTCCTATGGGCACGACCTGGCAGGTCGGCGGATCTCGATCACGGCCCCGAACCGTGGTACCACGATCCTCACGCCTGATGGCAACGGGCGGGTGGTGGCCGAGACCAACGGTGAGGGCGAGACCACCACCTTCGAGCACGACCCTATGGGTCGCCTCACCCGAGTGCTGGACCCGACGGGGCGCGAGATGCGCTACGGGTTCGACCTGCTGGGCCGCACGACGTCGGTGACCAACAACGCCGGCGACGTCATCCGGTACCGCTTCGACGACGCAGGTCGTCTGGTCGAGGTCGTCGATGCCGAGGAGTACTCGACGTTGTATGGCTATGACGGTGACGGGAACCAGGTGTCTGTCACCGACGCTGTGGGGAACACGACCTCCAACGTTTATGACGATGCAGGTCGTCTGGTCGAGGTGATCGACCCGAGAGGCGCACTCGACCACCTATGCCTATGACCTCGCCGGTCGACTGACCCGGGTCACCGGCCCTGACGGGGACTGGGTCGACTACGCCTATGACGGTCGCGGTCTGGTGAAGGCCACGGCGGATCGGTTGGGGAACGCCACCACCGTTGAGTTCGACGCGCTGGGTCGCCGGGTGCGTGAGGTTGATCCTCGCAACCATCCGACCACGTTCGACTACGACCCTGTGGGTCGCTTGGAGTCGATGACCGACGCGCTGGGCGGGGTGGTGGCGTTCGGGTATGACGAGGTCGGCAACCGCGTCTCGATCACCGATCCGAACACTCAGACCCGTACCTTTGCCTACAACCTTGCTGGTGACCTGATCGGCGAGACCGACGCGGTCGGCGAGACGACGTCTCACAGCTATGACTTGGCGGGTCGGCGGGTGGCCACGGTCGATCCGTTGGGTCGCACCACGAGCTTCGGGTTCGATGATGCGGGGCGCCTGGTCTCTGAGGATCGCCCGGACGGAGCGATCTCCTATGGGTATGACCCGGCTGGTCGTCGCAACGAGATGGTCGACCCGACTGGGGCCACCAGCTGGGTTCATGACCGCAACGGTCAGGTCACCGAGATGGTGTCAGCGGCGGGAACGATCGGTTACAGCTGGGACCCAGCGGGTCGCCTCGCTCAGATGGTCACCCCCGATGGGCCGGTCACCTACACCTACGACCCGGCGGGTCGCCTCGCGACCCTCACGGATCATCTGGATCGGGTGACCGCGTTTGGGTGGACCCCTGGTGGCCGCCAGGCGAGTGTTGTGCGCCCCAACGGGGTTGACACGGCCTACTCATATGACCTGGCTGGCCGTTTGGTGGGGATCGACCATGTCGGGCCTGATGGTCCGGTGGCGGGGTTCGACTACACGCTCGATCCAGCGGGCAACCGCACCGGGGTCGACACCCTGGCGGGGTCGGAGTCCTATGTCCTCGATGAGCTGAACCGGCTGGTGTCGGCCTCGTATGTGGATGGGTCCAGCGAGGAGTTCACCTATGACCCTGCCGGTAACCGTCTGACCCGGACTGGTCCGGAGGGGACCACGGCCTATACCTATGGTCCGACCGGGGCGCTCGAGGTTCTGGATGGTCCCGACGGGCCGGTGAGCTTCAGCTACGACGAGCTCGGTCAGCTCATCGCCACCAGTGGTGGTGATTCCTACAGCTATGACACCGCAGGTCGGATCACCGCGGCCACCGTCGAGGGGGTTTCTCAGAGCTTCGGGTATGACGCCGATGGGGTGCGGGTCGAGGTGGATGGCCAGGCCCAGCTGTGGGACCGCGCCGGTGGACTGCCGAACCTGATCGGCGACGACACAGCGTATGTGCATGGCCCTGGCGGGCTGCTCACCACAGGTGACGACTGGGCACTCACCGACGCGCTCGGGTCGGTGCGGGGTGTCACCGACTCGGCCGGTGCGCTCACCGCCAGCATCGACTACCGAGCCTTCGGGCAACCCACCAGCAGCTGGGACAGCTTCGGGTTCACCGGCGGGATCCACGACCGGACCGGCCAGATCCATCTTCGTGCCCGCAACCTCGACCCCGCCCTCGGCCGGTTCATCACACGCGACCCCATCCAACCCGGAGCCCCCGGCACCGGCGGCTACAACCACTACACCTACGTCGCCAACAACCCCACCACCTGGACCGACCCCAGCGGACAGATGGCCGAGTCGGCGCTTTTGAAAAGGAACGCCACACATGCTGCCCCAGCGGCAGGCCAAGCGGGCTGGGCGGCTCGAGCGAAGCTTCTGCGAATAGCAGGAGGTCTGGCGGGTGTGTGCACGTTCGGTCAGATGGTGGGCATATGGGACTGCCTGGCCGTTCCTGGTGGTGGCGGCGCGGACTCTGGAGACGGTCCTGATGATGAGTTCGGGCCTCGCGTCCCAGATCGCCGCCGTCAAGATCGTCAGTTCCGTGACGCCGTTCATGAGTGTGAGCGGAGAATCGGGCGCAGACTGACCAGGGCTGAGCAGCGAGAGTTGCATGACTGGATCACCAAGCAGGGCTTCGATTACCACGAGATCGTGGATGAGTGCATATACCTTTTCGAGCATCGAAGGTGAGTCTTGTGAGAGCACATCAGATGTCTAGCGACGAAGTTGAGAGCAGATTGATGAGGGGCCTGGTCGGGATGGAGGCCTGGCAAATTCGGCTCGGACACGGAACGATGGTGACCCTCGACGCTGGTGATCGGAGACCGGCTGTCGGCGAAGGACGACCAGCGCGGGGGTCGATTCATCTCTGGCTGGTGAGCGTGGCGTGGCGGTTGGAGAAGGGATGGGACGTCAAGGTAGGAAGTGATGATGACGGCTCGGATATGGCTGCGGGACTCGAGGCGTTGTCTGGATCGAAAATTTCGGGGCTTTCATTCTCTGATACCGGCGGCGATCTATCGCTCGATTTCGAAGAGGGGTGGGCGATTCGGACCTTCCGTTGCTCGCGTCAGGATGACGCGTGGCGCTTCTTCGACCGGGACGGAACTGTGTATCTCGACTCGACTGGGAAGTTCTGGTGGGAGTGAAACGTCGTTGAAGTAGGAGGAGGTGGGGCGTGTCGATTTCACTGGGTAAGCGATGGAGTTGCCCCAATTTCGTGGGCGCGGATTGTCTGACTGGACCTCTCGCCCCTCGACGCACCCCGATACGACGACCAACGATATTCAGATTTCGGATGCCATTCGCCTCGCTTGCGATCACCACCTATGCGCGGAGCCTTTGTCACGGTCAGTGGGATCTGCCCAGTGGCGGACAACGGAACTGCCCGGTGATGGCCAGTGGATCTGCCCGGGGGCGGTCACTGGTTCTGCCCGGGGTTAGTTGGCCAGGGGCTTGACCCCCTTGCCGGTGGTGGCTTGGGTGAGGCGGATGGAGTCGTCGGCGGTGAGCACGACATGGGCGTGGTGCAGGAGCCAGTCGACGGTGGCGTTGGCGATGGTTTTGGGCATGAGTTCGTCGAAGCCGGCGGGGTGCAGGTTCGATGACAGGGCGATGGTGCGTCTCTCGTAGGCGGCGTCGACGACGCGGTAGAGCGCTTCGGCGGTCTCGGTCGCGACGG
>CAZEFG010000112.1:0-7579 GCA_964511355.1 uncultured Iamiaceae bacterium | reverse complement strand
GCTGCTCGTTTCTAGTTGTTACGTCGTCAGACGGCTCGAACGTCCTGGGCCTGATCGCCCTTGGGGCCGCTAGTCACCTCGAATTCGACGGCCTGCCCCTCCTCCAGGGAGCGGTAGCCCGCACCCTGGATAGCGGAGAAATGGACGAACACGTCGGCACCCCCCTCGCGAGAGATGAAGCCATAGCCCTTCTCGGCGTTGAACCACTTGACGGTACCGGTAGCCAAGACCGATCCCCTTTCATCGTGCTGGGGTCGGCATGAGCCGGGGTCCCACCTAACTGAAGTGGGGAA
Source organism: uncultured Iamiaceae bacterium (assembly GCA_964511355.1). Classification (GTDB taxonomy): domain Bacteria; phylum Actinomycetota; class Acidimicrobiia; order Acidimicrobiales; family SKKL01; genus SKKL01. Next base: position 7,286 of record CAZEFG010000112.1, on the reverse strand, counting down.
AACCTAACCCAACCTCGGGTACTCGAACAGGAAAAGTGCTGAGAACCCGTGTCAGCGATTGAGTTCGATGAGCTCGCTGCCCTCGTGGAGGACCTCGCCGTTGCGGCGCAGCATCATTCCCAGGACCACGGCCAGGGCCGCGCCAGCGACCATGACCCCCACGGGAATACCCACCAACAGGACCAAGACGATGATGACGGGACCAGCCATGGGGGGAGCCTAGAGGATCTAGCCCGGCCCGGTGAAGGCCCAGGCCTCTACTTCGACCAATGCACCGATCGGAAGATCGGCGACACCTACCGCTGAGCGCGCCGGGCGATGGTCGCCGAAGAAGGCGGTATAGGTGTCGTTCATGAGGGCGTAGTCGCTCATGTGGCGGAGGAACACCGTGGTCTTGACCACGTGCTCCTTGGTGGCACCTTCAGCGACGAGCAAAGCCTCGAGATTGGCGAGAGCCTGCTCGAGCTGGCCTGATGTACCCCCGTCGACCAGCTTGCCGTCGACCACGCCGACCTGGCCCGACACCACGAGCCAGTCGCCGGCGCGGACGATCGGGGTATAGGGACCAACGGGGGTGGCCAATGCTCCCTCCTGGCTGATGGGGGACGAAAGTGGCGGGAGGGTTAGCTGAACGACGAGCCGCAGCCGCAGCTACGGCTGGCGTTGGGGTTGTTGATGGCAAACCCCGCGTCCTGCAGGCCGTCCTTGTAGTCGAGGGTGGCGCCCACCAGCATCTGGGCACTCGACGGGTCGGAGACAACCTTGACGCCGTCGTAGTCGACGGTGAGGTCGTCGCCCGCAGTGTCGGAGTCGAAGAACATCTCGTAGCTGAAGCCCGAACAGCCACCGGGACGAACCGCGACGCGCAGCGCGAGTGCGGCGTCGCCTTCGGCTTCGATGAGCTGCTTGACCTTGACAGCGGCAGTGTCGGTGAGGGTGATCACGTTGGTTCCTCCTGGGACTACGGAACGTAAGGGATGGTATCGGGGACCGTTGGTAAGTGACGCATCAGACGCGGAGTTCGACTCGACAAGGGTTGCGGTCGACAAGAGAGTGGAAGTCCACCGGGCACGGGGCGCCGATGCCTTCGAGGAAACCTTCGACCATGCCGCGGTGCAGAGAGCAGACGACCGCCGGGTTGGCCTCGGCCAACTCCGCGAAGGGGCAGTGGGCGAACGCGATGGTGGCACCGTCGTCGTCGATGGCCACCTCGGGATCAAAGCCCATGGCGTCAAGGTCGGTCATGAGGGCCTCGACCGCGGGGGAGTCGGGCCCCCATGGTCGGGCATTGAGCTCGCCCTGCTCACGGCCGGCCATGGCCACGGTGTCGGGGTCGAGCCCGGCCCGGCCCGCCAGCGCCAGCAACATGCGGGCGATGGTGGGATAGGGCGACGGTTCGAGGCCGAGCGAGGGAGCGTCGGCAGCGATCGAGTACCGGTGCTGGGGCCGGCCGACCCCACCGCGGGTGTCGCTGCGAACATCGAGCAACCCCACCTCTCTCATTCGTTCGAGGTGGGGTCGCACGGTGTTGACGTGGAGGTCGAGGGTGGCTGCGATCTCGGTGGTGGACCGAGGCGACGGCGAGCGAGCCAGCTCGAGGTAGATGGCGTAGCGGGTGTTGTCGCCGAGTGCCTTGAGGGTGGCCAGGCGCGGGGAGCGGTCGCCGCTGCGGGGAGCCTGGGGCACGGGGTCGGTGGACACCCTCGGGAGTTTACCCGGCCAAATCCGGTAAAATCAGTCCCCGCGCCGATCGGGCATCACTGCTCGTCGTCAGCCGGGTCCTCGGTCTGGACGTTGCGAGGATGCAAGGTGATCTGCTTGGTCGCGGTCTGGCCGTCAGACCCCTTGGCGGTGAGTAGGAAGGTGTGGGGCGAGTTGCAGTTGAACGGCAACGAGGTCTCACCGTTGGCGGGATAGGTGTCGTAGATCCCGGGGCCGTCGATGGAGATCGTCACTTCGGCAGCACCCTGGGTGGTCCAGCTGGCGGTGAACTGCTGGAACATGTCGTTGTGGCAGTCAATGTTCTCCGGGGTGACGAAGCTCAAGATGGCTGGGGGTGGCGTGCTGGGAGGGTTGCCCCCGCCACCCTGGCCGCCGCCGGACTGGCTGCCACTGGACTGGCCCCCGCCTGACTGGCCGCCGCCCGGCGGAGGACTGACCGGCTGGCCGCCTCCCTGACCACTTGCGCCTTGGCCGCTGGTGCCCTGGCTTCCGGCCTCCTGGCCTTCACCTCCGGCGGGAACCGTCGTGGACACCGGCTTCTTGCGGTCGCTGTTGTCGTTGTCGTCGTTGTTGTCGTTGTCGCCACCTTCGACGGCGCGAGTGGTGCTGGGGCTGGTGGACTCACCCGCGACGCCTTCGGTGTCGTCGCCGCAGGCACCCAGCAGGGCGCCCGCCGCCAGGGCGACCAGGACCGCGCCGATCAGGCGACGCATCCGCAAGCGAGAGGTGGGGTTGGTGGTGGTGCTCATGGCTTCATCTCCTGTTGTCGTTTCCGGCCGGGCACATCCGGTGCGGATACGTCTCCTGATGGCGCAGGAGCCACGCGCTTACGGCGATCCGTGTGACATTCGTCATACCACGCCCAATGCACCTCGTCACCAACAAGCCCGGCGCTCGCCCGGGCGTAAGCGCGGGCGCCTTCGGCCATCAGGAGAAGGGAACAGGACCGACAAATCGCCGCGGGATAGGTCAGAATGACGCCATCGACGAGCACGACATCGATCACGCGAGCCGCGGCGGTTCCCACCCGCAGTCTCCAGGTGACGACAGGAGCCGAGACGCGGGCCTGGTCGAATCGGCGTTGGCTGGCGACGGCGAGTCCTTCGGCAAGCTCTATGACTTCTGGTTCGACCGCGTGTTCAACCTGGCTCTGCGGGTCACCCACGACCACGACCGAGCCCGCGACGCGACCCAGGAGACCTTTCTCGCCGCCTGGCGGGCTCTACCGGATCTACGCGACCACATGGCGTTCGGGGGCTGGCTTTTGCGCATCGCCCGCAACGCCGCCCTCAACCAGTCCGAGCGTGAGCAGCGCAGCCAACCGGTCGACCAGGAAGGGTTGGCCGTGATCGAACACGGGGGCCATTCGCCGTCGTCAGCCCCAGCCGGTTTCGGCGTGGAGTCGCGGCTGGCGAGCGCCCATGACCCCGAAGCCGCCGCGGCCGACGGGGAGATCGTCTCCCTAGTGCACGAGACGGTGGCCGCCCTCGGCGAACGTGACGCCGAGGTCCTCGACCTTCAGCTGCGCTACCAGCTGTCGCCGGCCGAAATCGGCGAGGTCCTGGGACTCAACCGAAACGCCGCCAATCAGCTGTGCCACCGGGTGCGCAGCCGGTTCGCCGAGGCGTTCGGAGTGCGGATGCTGTGGTCAGGATCGCAAGCTGCCTGCCCCGAACTGCGAGGGTTGCTCGCCTCGACCGGCGACCAACGCTTCGGAGCCGGATCGGTGCGGGTGGCCTCCCGACACGCCGAGACGTGCCCCTACTGCGATGATCGCCGCCAGACCCGCATCAGCCCGGCGGCCCTTTTCTCAGCCATCCCGTTGGTCCCGGTGGCACTGTCGATCAAGGCTGAGGTGGCCGCGGCCCTGACGGCGGCCGGGGTGCCGATGGCGGGTTCACCTACGGCCTCTTGGTCGCCAGGGCAGCACCTCTCGAACGGCGTTGGTCGCGTCGTCCGAAGGTTTGGACCCCAACCGGCGCTGATGGCCGCGGCGGTGGTGGCGATAGTGATGGCGACGGCGGGCCTCAGCGCGATCTTCGCATCCGGCGGTGACGACGACCCGACGCCTCAGGCGGCGTCGGCATCGTTGGACCGCGACGCCTCGACCACCCCCGACGGCTCACCCGTGTCGGTGGCCGCTGACGATGACCCAACCAAGGCCCTGGTGACCCCCAAGGACCTGAGCCCTCCTCCCGGTTCGGTGCTGGCGCCCGCGCCGATACCGGCACCCTCGACCGTGACCACGCCAGGGGCTGAGGCCGCTCCCCCGGCCACCGGCGGCGAGCCTGTCCACGGGCCGACCACCACCGCTCCTCCAGCCACCAGTCCACCCTCGAGTTCCACTTCCACCCAACCCCCTGCGCCGCTACCCACCATCGAAACGCTGAGCCTGGCTCCCGACGGCGTGCAGGTCTCGCCCTATTCGATGGGCCGCACCGCCCCCCGCCTGAGCTGGTCGGTGTCTGACGCTTCGATGGTGAGTGTGTGGGTGTGGTTCGACGACGGCAGTGGCCCCATCCGACATCGGGTCCTAGCGACCGACTCCGCTGGCGCGGTAGCGGTGTGCCCCGGGACGATCGACCCAGGTGGCGCCTGTGCCGCCCCGCCCGGGGTCTACTCCTTCACCATCGAAGCCACCAGCGCCGACGGCGTGACCGTCACCTCGGACCTGAACAACCCGCCAGCCTTCGCAGTACGGGTGGTGATCCTTCGATGATGGGTTTACACGGCGAAACCCGGTAAAATCCCGACCATGGCTGAACCGTCCGACTCAGGCCTTCCCTCCGAGGAAGACATCACCGCAGTTCTGCGGGGAGTGATCGATCCGGAGTTGGGCAGCGACATCGTCGACCTCGGCATGGTCAAGCGGGTAGCCGTGGCCGCCGACGGCAGCACCCAGGTCACCATCGCCCTGACCACCGCCGGGTGCCCGCTGCGCGCCCAGATCCAGCGGGACGCCCGCAGTCGCATCGAATCGGTGCGGGGTGTTACCTCCGTCCGGTTCAACTGGGACGTACTCAACGCCGAAGAGCGGGCCCAGACGATGAGCCGGGCCCGGCTCAATGCCCAACAGAACTCGCCCGACACCGAGATCCCGGCCACCACCCGCATCGTGGCCGTGGCGTCGGGCAAGGGTGGGGTCGGCAAGTCGTCGGTCACGGTCAACCTGGCGGTCGCCATGGCAGCCAAGGGGTTCACCATCGGAGTCCTCGATGCCGACATCTGGGGCTTCTCTGTCCCCCGCATGATCGGGGTCGATGGACGCCTGAGCGGAGTCGAAGGCCAAATCGTCCCCGAGGGCGCCCGACCCAAGATCGCCCCCATCACCCAGCCCATCGGCGACGGTCTGCTCAAGGTGGTGTCGATGGGGCTGCTGGTCGAAGGCGAAGAGGACGCCCTCATGTGGAGGGGCCTGATGCTCAACCGGGCCGTCCAGCATTTCCTCGAAGACGTGCAGTGGGGCGATCTCGACTACCTACTGATCGACATGCCGCCCGGCACCGGCGACGTCGCCATGGGCCTGGCCCGCATGCTCCCTCGCACTGAGATGCTCATCGTCACCACCCCGGCCCTCACCGCCCAGAAGGTGGCCATCCGGGCGGCGAGCATGGCCCGCAAGAGTCACGTCCGGGTGGCAGGAGTCATTGAGAACATGAGCGCTTTCATCTGCGAACACGGCGACTCACATGCCCTGTTCGGTTCGGGGGGTGGCGAGTTGCTGGCCCGCGACTCGGGTTCTCCCCTGATCGGCCAGATTCCCATCGAGGCCTCGGTCGCTCATGGAGGCGACACCGGCAATCCGGTGGCGCTCGGCGAAGGACCCGCCGCCGATGCGTTCCGGGCGCTGGCCGACAGAGTCGTCTACGAGATAGTGCCGCCGGTTCTCATGATGGGCTGCACCGCCCGCATCTTCGACCCGGTGGCTGCCGCCGAGGGCACCCCGGTCTCGCTCTGACCCACCCGCCCCACTCGCCGGCGGGGGCTAGCGGCTCAGGCGGCGGCGATCCTGCTCTTTAAGGATGCGTTTGCGCAGGCGAAGGTTCGACGGGGTGATCTCGACCAGTTCGTCGTCGGCGATCCATTCGATGGCGACCTCAAGCGACATGATCCGGGGAGGGGTGAGCTTGATGGCATCGTCAGCGGCGTGGGTGCGGATGTTGGTCTTCTGCTTCTCCTTGGTGGCGTTGACGTACATGTCGCCACCGCGGGAGGTCTCGCCGATGATCATTCCCTCGTAGACCTCGACTCCCGGACCGATGAACAGCTCGGCCCGAAGCTGGAGGTTGTCGAGGGCGTAGGCGGTCGAGACGCCGGCCCGGTCAGAGATCATCGCCCCACCGCTACGGGTGGGCAGATCGCCGGCCCACTCGATCCAGCCCTCGTGGCGTTGGTGCATGAGCGCGGTGCCACGCGTGGCCGTGAGCAGGAGATTTCGGAAGCCCAGCAGCCCCCGGGAGGGAGCTTCGACGGTGACGATGGTGCGGCCGGGATCGCCGGGGCGAAGGTCGGTGACCCGCCCCTTGCGGGGAGCAACAGCCTGGGTGACGGTGCCGACGTGGTCGTCGGGGACGTCGATCACCGCGAGCTCGAGGGGCTCGTGCTTCTTCCCGTCGATGTCGCGCACGATGACCTCGGGGCGGCTGACCTGGAGCTCGTAGCCTTCGCGGCGCATCGACTCGATGAGCACCGCCAACTGCAGCTCACCCCGGGCGGCCACCTCGATCACGTCGGGTGAACCAGTGTCGCCCAGCCGGATGGAGACGTTGCCCAGAACTTCGCGGTCGAGACGCTCCCGAAGGTGCCGAGAGGTGAGGAACTGGCCGTCCTTACCGGAGATGGGCGAGGTGTTGACCCCGAAGGTCATGGCCATGACAGGCTCGTCGACCTCCAAACGGGGTAACGGCTTCGGGGCGGTGGGGTCGGCCAGGGTGTCGCCGATCTGGACCTCGGGGAACCCGGCCACGATGAACAGGTCGCCGGCCTCGCAGGATTCGACCTCGCGTCGGGCCACTCCATCGACCCCGAGTAGCTGGCTCAGCTTGCGCTTGAGCGGAGCGGCGTCGCCGTCTTGGCACAGCGCCACCTGCTCACCCTTGCGCAGCGTGCCCTGCATGACCCGACCCACGGCCAGCCGGCCGAGGTACTCGGAGGCATCGAGGTTGGTTACCAGGGCCTGGAGTGGCGCATCGGGGTCGCCCGCCGGTGCCGGGATGGTGTCGACGAGCGCCTGGAGGAGCGGGGTGAGGTCGCCGCCTGGTTCGGGCACACCGATGCCCGCTACGGCGAGACCCTCGCGGGCGATGGCGGAGATGACCGGGAACTCGATGTGATGATCGGCGACATCGAGGTCCATGAACAGCTGGTAGACCTCGTCGAGCACCTCTTGGGGGCGGGCGTCGGCACGGTCGACCTTGTTGATGACCACGACGGTGGGAAGGTCCTGAGCCAGCGCCTTCGAGAGCACGTAGCGGGTCTGGGGCAGGGGACCCTCAGCAGCATCGACCAACAGCAGCACGCCGTCGACCATGGTCAGGGCGCGTTCGACCTCGCCGCCGAAGTCG
>CAZEFG010000111.1:0-7633 GCA_964511355.1 uncultured Iamiaceae bacterium | reverse complement strand
CACAACGGCCAACCCCGCTGCCCCACCCACCACCCCAAACGCCGCCAAAAGAACAAGACCCGACCAACCCGCTCCCGCAAAGGCACCAGCCGCGAAAGCGACGGCGACGACTCCGACGCCGACCGCGGCGAAGCCAGCTAGGGCGTAGTGAGGTCGGCTTCTACGGAGGCGACTTCGGCGCGGGTCAGGAGCCAGGCGCCGCTCAGGATCAGCACGATCCCCAAGATGGCGGGCCGGGGAATCGTCTCGTCGAGCACCAGGGCGCCGAGGGCGATGGCCACGATGGGCATGAGATAGGTGGTGACCGAGGCTCGGGTCGCGCCAACTCGACCCATCAAGGTGCCCATGGCCACAAAGGCGAGGCCGGTGCCGAGGATCCCCAAGGTCGCCATGGCTGCCACGGCATCCAGGTCCCATCGGGCGCTACCCAGGCCCGCGATTCCCGCCGGTGCGGTCAGGATGGTGGCCACCGCCAGGACTCGCAGCATCACGCGCAGGGTGCCGTAGCGCTGTTGGAGCGGGATCGCCAGGTTCATCGATACCGCATAGCAAGTCACCGCGCCGATCACCATCAGGACTCCGAGAGCGGTACTCGACCCTTCGCCGAGTGACTCCCAGCCCACCGCCACCGTGCCGACCAGGCCGATGATCAGTCCGGCCGCCTGAAGTCGTCCGGGTAGCTGGCGGGCGAAGAACAACGTCACCAGTGCGGTCATCACCGGCATCGCGGCGTTGAGCATCCCGGCCATCGAGCTCGAGATCCACTGCTGGGCCAGCGGAAACAGGGTGAACGGAACCGCCACCCAGATCGTCCCCAACAGCGCCAGGCGGGGCCAGTCGTCGCCGCCCACCCGCACCCGGGCAGCGGGCACCACCGCCAGCGCGGCCGCGCCCAACCCCACCCGCAGGAAGGTGACCAGTCCCGGTGAGAACGAGTCGAGGGCGATGTCGATGAAGAAGAAGGAGGCGCCCCAGATGAGGGTGGTGGTGCTGAGCAACCCCCAGTCGAGGGGGGTGAAAGCACCTCGATTGGTTCCCTGGGCGGTGCGGGCCAGCCGGGGAGAATGCAGTGGCTCGTCCCGGGGTGAGCGGGTCTCAGCCAAGGGACGACTCGCGCCGAACCGCCGAGATGGCGGCGGCGATCATCGCCGCCACATCGGCGTTCTGCTCGGCCAAGGCCAGGTTGGCCCCCACCGACTCGCCCGCGGTGGTTTCGGCGATGTGCTCCAACACGAACGGGGTGACGGCTGCGCCCACCAAACCCTGGCGGTCTGCTTCGGCGAGGGCGATGCCGGTCGCATCTTCCAGCAGCTTGGGCGACAGGGCCCGTTCGGCGCCGAGGGGCACGGTGACCAACAGGCCATGGTCCTGGTGCAGGGCGCGGGTGGCCAGAAAGGTGCGGGCCACCTCGTCGGCGGTCTCCACGCGGTGGGGAACCGACAGCCCACTGGTGGTGGCGGTGAACGCGGGCAGCTCGTCACTGCGCCAGCCCAGTACCGGAACACCGACCATCTCGAGATGTTCCAGGGTGCGGGCCAGGTCGAGGAACGCCTTGGCCCCGGCGCATACCGTCACCAGAGGGTAGGTGTGGAGGGCGTCGAGATCGGCGCTGATGTCGCCGCTGGTCGAGGCATCGCGGTGGACCCCGCCTATGCCGCCGGTGGTGAACACCGCGACCCCGGCGCGGGCGGCGAGGGCGAGCGACGCCGACACCGTCGTGGCCCCGACCTCCCAACGTTGGGCGATCGCCACCGCCACGTCGCGGGCGGCCACCTTGCGGGCGGGACCCAGCACCCGCTCGTGTTGGCTGGCATCGACCCCGACGTGAGCCACCCCGTCGAGCACGACGGTCAGCGCCGGTACGGCATCGTGGGCCCGGATGGCAGCGAGGCAACGTTCGAGGGCTTCGGCGTTGGCCGGCGAGGGCAGGCCGAGGTGGGAGAAGATCGTCGACTCCATGGCGACCACGGGCTGGCCGGCCGCGAGGGCATCGGCCACCTCGTCGTGCACGTGGAAGACGGAGCCATGGGAGTGGGGGGAGAAGGTCACGGGGTCTCCAAAGTGGGGTCGGCGCCGGCGAAGGCCAGCACCGAGGCGGCGTACTGGTGGGCGGTGACAACGGCACGGTCGGGCGGTTGACCGGCTGCAGCGGCAGCCAACCACCCGGCGGCGAACGCGTCGCCGGCTCCGGTGGTGTCGACCACGGTCTGGACCGGTGGCACCGGCACGGTACTGGTCGTTCCTGACCGGTCGACGATGTGGGTTTCGGTCGCTCCTCGGCGGAGCACCGTGGTGGTGGCGCCTTCTGCCGGTGAGTCCGGCCCGAGCCCGAGCAAGGCACCTTCAGCCTGGTTGGCGAACACCACGTCGGGGCGCAACGTGCGAATCAGACCGAGGACCTCGGCGACGCCCAGCTCAGCGATGACCGCGGTCGACGAGGTGTCGATGCTCACCGGGATCCCCCGGTCGGCGGCTCTGGTGGCGAGGTCAAAGGAGGTGGTGGCCAGCGGTTCTCCGCAGAAGGAATAGAGCGGCAGGTGCAAGCGCCTGGTGCCGTCGAGCCACTGCAGCTTGGCTGGTCCGAGATCGGTGCAGGCGCCCCTGTCGGTGAGGAAGTGACGGTCGCCGTCGGGGGTGACGATCACGACCAGCGTGCCGGTGCGGCCCGAGCGGGTGACCACTGCTTCCACCCCGTGGGCTTCGAGCCGGTTGACGAGCCATTCGCCGTCGATGTCGGCGCCGACCTGGCCGACGAAACGCGACGGCCGACCACCCCGGGCTACGAACACCGCAACGTTGGCCGCGCTGCCGCCTCGGTGCCGGGTGATGGTCGACGCGGTGTCGCTGCCGGGTTGGAAGGCCATGTCGGTCCGCACCGAGAGGTCGGTTACGAGGTCGCCAACACAGGTGATCATGGCGGTGACCAGAGTTGGTGTACGGGCTGGCCGACCGCGTTGAACAGGCAGCCCACCACGGCCAGGGGAAGGCCGACGACGTTTGAGTACTCACCGTCGATGGACGTCACGAACATGCCCGCCCGGCCCTGGATGGCGTAGGAGCCCGCGGCGTCCTCGGCCTCGCCGGTGGCGACATAGGACTCGATCTCTTCCTCGCTCAACGGGCGCATGGTGACCGCGGTCGTGGCGGTGGCGCAGGCCGGGTCACCCCCGGAGGCGATGAGGCACACCCCGGTGTGGACCTGGTGGGTCCGACCCGACAGAAGCCGAAGCATTCGGCGGGCATCGGCATCGTCGGTCGGCTTGCCCAAGGCGACGCCGCCGATCTCGACGATGGTGTCGGCCGCCAGGATCACCGAGGGAGCGGTCTCGTCGCCGGCTTCCGATGTCATCGCGACAAGGGCGGCCACCGCTGCGGCCTTCTCGTTGGCCAGATGCAGAGCGGCAGCAACCGGGCTGAGCCCGTCCGGGATGCTCTCGTCGATGGCGGCGGGCTGCACGACCGGGTCGAGGCCCACCTGGCGGAGGAGGTCGAGCCGCCGTGGCGAAGCTGAGGCAAGGACGAGGCGAATCACAGACGGTGACAACCGTGGAAGGCCATGTCGGCGGCGACGATGTTCATCCGGGCCGAGGCTACCGGCGAGGGTCGGCGCCGTGATAGGCCGTTGCCATGGAGTTGACCGAGGTACTCGTCGAGTTGGAGACCGCAGGGTGGCAGGCCCTGGTCGACGGAGGTGGCCGGGCCTGGTTCCGGGGCGTGATCGATGATCCGCTGGTGGCGGTCGGCGCCGGTTTTGGTGTCGTCACCGGGGAAGCCGCCCTCGACCGGCTCGCCGACGACACTTGGAGCTGGTTTCGCATCCGCGCCCCTCAGGTGTGGTCGATCAGCCCCGACGTGGCTCTGCTCACCTACCGGGTGATCGCCCGCCGGGATTTCGATACTGAACACCAGGCGGTCGTGTCGAGCACCTACCGGCGCGTCGACGACCAGTGGCGCCTGGCGGTCCGCCACCACACCACCATCTGAAAGAAGTCAGCGACTTTCGAAGCTATCGAGGCAGGCGACCACATCAGCATCGGTGGTGGGTGCGAAGTCGGTATACCACTGGCCTACGGCAACGAAGTCCGAGGGGGTGGCGACGCTGATCGTTTCGTCGGCTTCGTCGGCGAACCGTTCCTCCCACCCGGCCGGACCCACCGGGACCGCCAGCACCACGCGGGCCGCCTCGTGGGCGCGGGCGATCTGACACGCGGCGCGGGCGGTGGACCCGGTGGCGATCCCGTCATCGACGATGATCACCGTCCGCCCCTCGAGCGGGGTTCGGGTCCGATCGCGCCGCAGGTCGGCGGCCCGCCGTTCGAGTTCGTCCCACTCGCGCCGTTCGAGGTCGGCGAACTCGGCCGCGGTGACCTGACAACGGCTGATGACGGCCTGGTTCAAGACCCGGACCCCTCCCTCACCGATGGCTCCCATGGCCAACTCGGGTTGGTGGGGCACTCCGAGTTTGCGAACCAACAGCACATCGAGCGGGGCGCCGAGATGGCGGGCGACCTCGGCGGCCACCGGTACTCCGCCCCGTGGCAGCCCCACCACCACCGGCTCGTCCGCGGCGAACGGTGTGAGCAGGGCAGCCAGTCGACGACCAGCGTCACCTCGACCGGCGAAGTGCATGACTCCTCCTCTTACCGGGATGCTGTGATCGTCGCGTGGAGAGCCCCGCAACGCCAGGGCCAAAGGTCGGTGGGTGGGACAGAGGTTTGTCGGCCGCAGGGGTACACTCCCGCCGGTACCCCGTTGGAGGGGAGTACCCCACAAGCACTTCATCGTCAGGACGGCTCCGGCCCGGTGAAGGCGCCCGAACAGGGCGGGGGAGACCTCCGATCAAAGCTTCGATCGGAGATGCCCCATGTCCAGTCCAACGCCCGACAGTGCCGAGGTTGCCTCGGGGCTCAGCTCTGAGCAGGCCGCCGCGCTCCTGGCCGAGCACGGGCCCAACCGCCTGGCAGCGCCCGAGAAACGGTCGGCGCTTGCCGCGCTGATCGACCAGTTCCGCAACCTGTTGATCGTGGTGCTGATCTGCGCCGCGGTCCTGGCGGGCCTGGTGGGCGAGGTCAAGGACTCGATCATCATCGCCGTGGTGCTGATCCTGAACGCCGTCTTGGGCTTTGTGCAGGAGCACCGAGCCGAGCGCAGCCTCGACGCCTTGCGCTCGATGCTGATCGCCACCGCCACTGTTCGTCGCAACGGCCGCAAGGTCGAGATCCCCGCCGAGGAGCTGGTCAAGGGCGATATCGTGCTGGTCGAGGCGGGCGACCGGATCCCCGCCGACGGTCGGGTGATTGCCGCGTACGGCGTCGAGATCGACGAGTCGAGCCTCACCGGTGAGTCGACGCCCGTGGCCAAGGTGGCCGGAGGAATCTTTGCCGAAGGTCCGCTCGGTGACCGGGTCGGGGCCGCGTTCATGAACACCACGGTCACCCGGGGTCGAGCCGAGATCGAGATCACCGCCACCGGAATGGACACTGAGATCGGTGCGGTTGCGGGCATGCTCCGCGATGCGGGCGACAGCGATACGCCGCTTCAGGTTCAGCTCGACATCCTGGGCAAGCGGCTCGCCATGGTGGCGGGGGTTGCCGTCCTGGTGTTCATCGCCCTCGAGATGGCGCGGGGCGGCGAGCTGGGCCAGACGCTTCTGCATGCGGTGGCCCTGGCCGTCGCAGCCATCCCCGAAGGCCTTCCCGCGGTGGTCACCGTCACCCTCGCTGTGGGAACCAGCCAGATGGCCAAGCGCGGTGCGATCGTGAAGCGGCTGGCGTCGGTGGAGACGCTGGGGGCCACCTCGGTCATCTGTTCCGACAAGACCGGCACCCTCACCCTCAACCAGATGACCGCCCGGGTGGTTCTGGTCGACGGTCAGCGCTTCGACATCTCGGGCCAGGGCTACAACACCTTCGGCGAGTTCACGCCGCAGCCCACCAGTGGCGTGGTCGACGCTTTGCTCACCGGCGTGTTGTGCAACGAGAGCGCCATCCACGACGACACTCTGGTGGGCGACCCCACCGAGGGTGCGCTCGTGGCCGCCGCCCTCAAGGCGGGGATCGATGTCGAAGCCGAACGCCGGGCGCACCGCCGGGTCGCCGAGCTGCCGTTCGATTCGGCCGTGAAGCTGATGGCCACGTTCCATCTCGATCCCGACGGCTCCGGATCGGGACCGGATGGTTTGACCGTGCACGTCAAGGGTGCGCTCGACGTGTTGCTCGACCGGACCACCGTCGGGGCCGACGAGCGATCCGACCTGCTCGCCACGATGGACGAGTTGGCCGGCGAAGGTCTACGGATCCTCGGTCTGGCTCGTCGCCGGATCGACACCGGCCTGCCATCCGAACCCACCGAGGCCGACCTACGGGCGCAGCTGCACGACCTTGAGCTGGTGGGCGTCGTCGGCCTGGTCGACCCGCCTCGGGCCGAGGCACGCGAGGCGATCACCATCTGTCACCGCGCGGGCATCGCGGTGAAGATGATCACCGGAGACCATGCCGCCACCGCCCGAGCCATCGCCGATCAGCTCGGCATCCGGGGCGAAGTCGTCACCGGTGCCCAGCTCGATGACATGTCCGACGAGGAGCTCACTGCTCGCATCGGCGACATCGGGGTGGTCGCCCGGGTCTCGCCCGAACACAAGGTGCGAATAGTCAGGTCCCTGCGCGATCAGGACCAAGTCGTGGCCATGACCGGCGACGGGGTCAACGACGCTCCGGCCCTCAAGGCTGCCGACATCGGCGTGGCCATGGGCATCACCGGCACCGAGGTGAGCAAGGAAGCGGCCGCCATGGTGCTCACCGACGACAACTTCGCCACCATCGTGCGGGCGGTCGAACAGGGGCGGACGATCTACACCAACATCGTCACGTTCGTGCGGTTCCAGCTGGCCACCAATATCGGGGCCATCCTCTCGGTGCTGGTGGCCCCCATCGTGGGTTTGCCGGTGCCGTTCACCGCGGTGCAACTCCTGTGGGTGAACATCATTATGGACGGCCCGCCGGCCATGGCCCTGGGGGTCGACCCACCTCGTCCGGGCATCATGGCTCTGCCGCCTCGCGAGCGCGCCGAGCGCATCCTCACCACGCGGCGCCTGGGGGTGTTGGCGTGGACCGGCGGCATCATGGCCACCGGGACCTTGTCCCTCATCGCCATCGCCCGCGAATCGCTCGATTCACAGGTCACTCTCACCATGGCGTTCACCACGTTCGTCATGTTCCAGGTGTTCAACGCGCTCAGCTCACGCACCGAACTGGAATCGATCTTCCGTCGGGCGTCGCTGCGAAACCGCCAGCTGTGGATCGCTCTGGTCGCGGTGCTGATCCTTCAGGTGGTGGTCGTGCACTGGCCGGCGGCCGAGGAACTGTTCGCAACAACCGGCCTGTCGCTCGGCCAGTGGGCCATCTGCGTGGCGGTGGGCTCGAGCGTCCTGTGGCTGGAGGAGATCCGCAAAGCCTGGGCGCGCCGTCGTTCCGCCTAGCCGGCGCCCAAGCCCCGCCGGGTCGCCTCAACTCGTCACGTGAGGATGAGGATCAGGATGACGATGAGCACCAGGGTGCCGATTCCGATGTACATGAGGCTGCTCCTTTTCGGGTGAGTTCGGGGATGCTCTACCCCGGCCCCGAGCGGACCAACC
>CAZEFG010000110.1:5021-7664 GCA_964511355.1 uncultured Iamiaceae bacterium | reverse complement strand
CTGGGTGGCCGAGTCGACCACGACGTCGAGGGAACCGGCGATCATGCCGGTGAGGGTCTGGCCAGCCACGACCAAGGTGGCGTTGCCGCTGGCGATCACCTGGGGTCCGGCTTCGGTCAGCTGGAGGCCGCTAACGCTGAGCGTGTCGGGGCCATCGACCACCGGACCGGGAATGGTGGGGATGACGACCGTGGTGGGGCTACCAGTCGGACCTTGGACGTTTCCGGGGTTGGCGGGCAGGGCCACGGGCGCTTCGGGGTCGATCTCAAGATCGATGTCACCGATTGTGGTGCCGGTGGCGCCGACCGCACGCGGCGATCCGCTTGAGCCTTCGGTGGAATCGACCTCAGCTGGGGAAGGTGCGACGGGCACGGGAGCGGCTTCGGCAGCCGCTGGATCGGCGGCGGCGACCTCGGCCACTCCGACCGCACGGCCGCGGTCGACCAGCTCGGTGCCAACAGTGGGCGATGCCATGGCGGCGACGAGGGTCACGCCGACGACCGCCTTGGCCAAGAAGGGAGTAGCGGGGGCTGCCGCGATGGCCGCGTCGGCGACCTGGCTGATGGCCGGAGCGAACTGGCCAGCTGCGACCGCGCTGTGACCGGCGGCAGCGCCAGAGCGGGCCGCTTCGCCGTGGGTGGCGGCGGCTGCGACCGATTCGGTGCGGCGCAGCG
This sequence comes from uncultured Iamiaceae bacterium, assembly GCA_964511355.1. GTDB lineage: Bacteria > Actinomycetota > Acidimicrobiia > Acidimicrobiales > SKKL01 > SKKL01. The sequence continues at coordinate 6,990 of CAZEFG010000110.1, read as the reverse complement.
CCGGGATGAGCAGCATGGGGATGGCGGCCACGCCCCGCAGCGCGGCCCGAGCAGCAGATCGGGCCCGACTGACCCGCGCCCTGGCGTTCTGCTCCGACACGCCCGCCGCCTTCGCCACCTCGTCATAGGGCAGCTCCTGCACGAACCGCAGGTTGAGTGCCTCGCGGTAGTTGCTGGGCAGTGACTGAAGAGCGGTGTCGAGGGCGGCGTCGTCGATGTCGGTGTCGAGCCCGAGCTCGTCTTCGACCCCGGGTGCGAGGTCGAGCGCGAACGGGTCAGCGGCGAAACGGTCGAATTTCTCGGCCTCGCGACGCCGGCGGTTGCCTTCGTCGTTGCAGACGTTGATGAGGATGCGGTGCAGCCACGGGCCTACGCGGTAGTCGCCGTCGAAACGCGCCAGGGCCCGAAAGGCCCGAACGAAGGTCTCCTGCACCGCATCTTCGGCCGCAGCGCGGTCGCCCAAGCGACGAATGGCGTGGCCCAGCAGCGCGGGCGTGTAGGCCTCGACCAGATCAGCGAAGGCATGGGTATCGCCAGCCTGATACGACTCGACTATGTGTCGGTCATCAATGGAGATGGTCATAGCCATCTGCTCCTGTGGTCGGGACTGCTGTGTCGGAGGCCTGGGAACCGGTGAACGGCACCAGATCGTGCCCGAACATGCTCACCGCAGACTAGCGGTTTGCAATCCGGACGCCATGTATACGGTTCCACCCCCATCGACGTTGACCGGGCGGGCGTGAGATCTCGCGGCAGGTCGATTGGCACCCCCGTCCGACGTCGCGCTCCCCCGCCTGGTTCCCCGACCCGCCCGAATCCGCCAGGTGGTGGCGCGATCGTGCGATATCCGCCCATCCGCGCCACCCCCTGGGCCGGACTGTCACACCCCCACGCTCAGATGGGCACATGGCGCACACTTTGCAACGACTTCGCCAGCTCGCCGCCGACCAGGCGGGCGTCGTCACCCGCACCCAGGCCCGCGACCTGGGCATCGATCGTTACCACCTGTATCGCCGAATCGACGCCGGCGAGTGGAAGCTGCTCACCCCTGACGTGCTGATCCTGGCCGGATCGCCGGCTACTCCGCATCAGGCGGCGCTTGCCGCCACCATGGCGGCCGGACCCGACGCTGCATTGTCGATGCGATCCTGTCTCGCCTGGCACGAGATCCCCGGCTTCGATCTTCTGCCTGCTCACACCACCGGGCCGAGACGTACCCGTCGACCCGCTCTCGGCCCGGTATCCACCACCAGCGTGTGGCCTGCTCACCACCGCACCACCCGTCTGGGAGTTCCGGTCACCACCGTCTCCCGGGCGTTTGCCGACCTGACACCTGTCCTGCGCCCGAAGCGGCTCGAACGCGCCCTCGATACAGCGTGGGCGAGAGGGCTGGTGTCGGGCCCCATGCTGCAACAGGTCATCAACGACCTCAGCCGGCCCGGTGCGCCAAGCCTCCAACCCCTGCAGGCGCTGCTCGATGAGCGCGGCCAGGGCTGGCTACCGCCGGCAAGCCTCCTGGAACGACGATTCCATGATCTCATCGCCGGTGCAGGTCTTCCCCCGTTCGAGCGGCTGGTGATCCTGGGTGACGAGCGGGGAGTCATCCGAGAGGTGGATGCCCTCGACCGAGAGGCTGGCCTCGTCGTCGAGATCGACAGCGTCACCTATCACTCCTCCCCCACCGACCTGGCCCGCGACCGCGCCCAGGACGTCCGCCTCCATGCGATGGGTCTCCACGTCGAGCGCGTGGGCGAGATCGAACTGGTCAATCAATCCCAAAAGGTGCTGGCCAGGGTCAACCGCATCCGCCGCCAAAGGCTGACCCAGCTGCGGTCGGCCTGACCCCCGCCACCGCCCGAATCGGCCAGGTGGTGGCGCGATCGTGCGATATCCGCACATCCGCGCCACCACCTCCGGGTGGGACGAGGAGGGCGGGTGGGACGAGGAGCAGGTGGGATGGGCAGGAGGT
>CAZEFG010000110.1:0-4921 GCA_964511355.1 uncultured Iamiaceae bacterium | reverse complement strand
CGGGTGGGACGAGGAGGGCGGGTGGGACGAGGAGCAGGTGGGATGGGCAGGAGGTGGGGCCACTAGGTTCGGGGGATGCCAGCCAAGCCGATCGAGCGGGTTCGTCAAGTCGCCACCCGCTTCGGTTTGGGCGCGGCGGAGCGGCTGCCGGCGTCGGTGCGGCGGGCGATCAACATCGCTCGGGGGATCGAGACGCCGCACTCGGTGCCGTGTCTCCCCGGTTCCCGACCGGTCGTCCTGGCCCCGCATCCCGACGATGAGCTCATCGGTGCCGGTGGCGCCATGCTGGCCCACATCGCCCGCGGCCAACAGCCCCAAATCATTCATGTCACCAGCGGCGAGCGCACCACCGGGCTGGCCCACCTGCACCCCGCCGAGCGGCCAGGCATCCGCGAGGCCGAAGCTTTGGCCGCCGCCGCCCGGTTGGGCATGTCCGAGAGCCAGGTCACGTTCCTGCGTCTGCCCGACGGCGGGGTCGATGCCGACAACCCCCACCACGTCGACGCTCTGGCTGCCGCTCTCGCCACGCTCCAGCCTGATCTGGTCTATGCCCCGTGGCCCCTCGACCCGCATCGCGACCACGTGGCCGTGACCGCCGTATTGGCCAGGGCGCTCCCGCTCCTCGACCCTTCCCCAACCGTGGCCCTCTATGAGGTGTGGAGTCCGTTGACGCCCACTCATCTGGTCGACATCAGCGCCCACATCGACACCAAGCTCGATGCCCTCGGCGAGTACCGCTCGGCGCTGGATTCGGTCGACTACCTCCACACCGCCCGCGGCCTGGCCGCGTACCGCTCAGCCCAGGGCCAGCACGGCCGCGGTTATGCCGAAGCCTTCACCGTCCTCGACGCCGACGCTCTCGCCGAACTGACCGAGCGCCACGACGACGCTCAGCGCGGGGACACCTCGGCGTAGACGCCCAGCACCGTGGCGGCGTGAGCGCGAGGGTGCATGGCTTTGACCTGAGCGGGACCCTGCTCGCCCATGGCTGGATCGACCCGGACCAAACCCGCAACCAGCGCGTCGACGTCGTCGGGCCTGACCACCACCCCTGACACCCCGTCGGCGACCACCGTCGGAACACCGCCCACGGCCGCTCCGACCACCGCCCGGCCCATCGCCGCCGCCTCGGCCGCCACCAGGCCGAAGCCCTCGCGTCGACTCGGCACCACCACGACCCGAGCGCGTCGGTAGTACCCAGCCAGCTCATCGGGGGTCACCTCGCCGACGAAGGTCACCTCGGCCCGCAACGAATGGGCCAGCTCTTCGAGCGCCGAGCGTTCGGGTCCGTCACCCACGATGACCGCCGCCTGGTCGGTGAGCGCCGCTGCCCGGACCAAGAGATCGAAACCCTTCTCGGGCACCAACCGTCCGACTCCGAGGATCGGTCCGGTGGCCGGGACCGGGGTGGGCCCCGCCTCGCACCAACGGGGCAAGGGCATCGGAACCACCGTCGCCGGGCGCCCCTCGGATGGGCCGACGGTCGAGTCCCCGCCGATCACGCGGTTGGCCCATGCCGCCAGTTCGTCCGACACCGCTAGGACCGCGTCGGCTTGGTTCAACACCGAGCGGGCAAGAGTCTGGATCGGCCCCTTGGCGATCGTGGCGTCGGAGCCGTGCAGGTGGACCACCGACTTGGCTCCGGTGGTGCGAGCCACTGCCAGCGCCACCAGACCAGAAGGTGCCCACCAGTGGCCGTGGACGATGTCGATCTGACGACGCCGGGCTACGGCCCTGGCGGTGGAAAAGAAGGCGAGGACGAAGAACGGCACCAACAGGGCATGCGGTCCGGCCACCCGGCGGTACATGGCGCCGTCGTAGGCCAGGGTTTCGAGCGAGCGGGGTCCGTACCGAAAGCGAACCACCTCGACCCCGTCGATCGTCTCGTGCCCGGCGAGGCCCTCGGCCCCAGGACACACCACGGTGACCTCGACCCCCGCGTCGACCAGCGAGCGAGCATGGTCGAGGAGGAACGGCTTGTGGTGATCCTCGGCCGACCGAGGGAAGCCGGTGGCACACAGCAAGACCCGAAGGGGGCGCTCGGAAGACGACACAGAAGGCGAGCCTACCGGCCCGCCCGTGCCGGTCTCAGCGTGTCTTGGCCTTGAACTCGCCCGACTCGGAGAAGTTGGTCATGACCGAGCCCCGGCTCATACCGCGACCCATCTGGTTCACCCAGTAGTCGTAACCAGCCCGGTCGGGGGCCCGGCCCAGGACGTTCTGGTACACCATCGTGATGAACTGGCCATCGGTCAGGTGTCCGTAGGTCGCTCGGAACTCACCCGACTTGATGAACTCATTGGAGATCTGACCAAGGGGCAGCCCGGCTGCGATCCTGGTGACCCAGAAGTTCGAACCGGCAGCGTCGGGCTCCCGCTTGAAGAAGGCGAGATAGAGGCGGCGAACCTGGGCCGAAGCCACCGACGGATTGACGTTGCTCGGCCCGGAGGTGGCGGCAACTCCCGCCGCGACCTTGGCGAAGCGAACGGTGACGTAGGTGCGGTCGGCGGTGTAGACCACACCGATACCCACGTAATCGAAGTCGCCGAGCATGTTGCCGCGGTGCGAGGGCGAGTTCCAGAAGGTGGTGTGCAGATCCTGAACTTCCCAGCCCCGCCCGACGTTCTCGCCGGCGAAGCGCCAATCCGGAAGCGACCGGGCGGTTTCCTCGGCCAGGGTGGTGGTGTGGACCCAGCGGTTCTGAGGGGCCATGACCGCCGACCAGGCCCGGGCGTCGCGCACCAGGTTGGGGTGGACCTGAAGGGGCGACCGTCCGGCGCGGGCCCGCTCCTGGTTGAGGAGCTGGACGAACTGTGATTCGGCCACGGTGGGATCGCTGGGTCGAGTTGCTTGGGCACCTGCGGGGGTGGGGCTCAACACCAGCGCGGCGATCACGACCGCCAGCAGCGCCGCAACCATCCGTGCGACGTGTGCACCTTCGAACATGGACCGTGGGTGGGTCGGGGTTTCCATCCTGGGCGTCCTCCTCAGATGAGGTATCGACGCCTGTGGCACCCTTGCTTGAGGTGGTTGGGACCTTTGGCCCCCTTTAGAGGGCAGGTCTTCGGTCACACGGGTTGAGGGCGGTCCGGACGACTCGCCGAAGCGGTCAGTCGGACTGGGGGCTCACCTCACCCAACCGAATCATCACCATGGCTCCCAGCGTGGCCGCGACGACCAGGGTTCCGGCCACCAATCCCAGTTCGACCCGTAGGTAGAGGTCGTCGCCGAGGGCCGTGACAACGACGAAGGTGACCACCCCGAGCGCCCAGCCGATGGCCATGCGCGCCGGCGACGACAAGGCGATCAGCGACTGGCCGAGGGTGACCGCCAGCATGAAGATGGCGCTGAACAACGCCAGCAGGGCCAGGTCGCGGTGACCGAGGGCGAAGTTCTCGCCGAAGGTGAGCCGCACCACCTGGGGCCCGACCGACCAGGCGGCCAGGGTGGCCACTGCCCCCAGCCCGCCCACGGCGACCAACAGCCGTCGCAGGGCGATGCGAAACTCGACCCACCTCTGCCCCCCGGCCAGCAGCGCCAACTTGGGCAGCAACGAGGCTTGCACCGCCTGGAACATGAAGAGCGGCACTCGGGCGATCAACAACCCGGCCAGGAACCGCCCGGCAGCGGCGGTCTCGTCGGGCGTGGCGAGAATCTCGACGGCCAGGGGTCCGGCGTTGAGCAACAGCGCAGTGAGAAGCGACCCACTCAGCAACGCACCGAGCGAAGCCGTCATCTCACCGGGGCGGCTGGGTGGACCCGGAGCGAGGGGCACCCACCTGCCCCGCAACGCAACGGCGATGGCGATTATGGGAACAAGGCCAACGGTGAGGCCGTAGGGACCAGCCGTGGTGACCCCCAAGGCGAGGAACCCGACGCCAACCGCGATGCGGAGCCCGCCTTCGGTGGCGAAGTAGGCGGCGTAGCCGTCGAAGCGGCCCTCGCCCGCCAGCACGCCTCGCACCAGGTGAGATCCGAAGTAGCCGACCAAGGCGAGCAGGAACCCCACCAGCAACAGCGGCTGCTCATCGAAGAAGAGGTCGTAGCTGAACGGTAGGGAGATGACGGTGGCCGCCACCACCAGCGCCAACAATCCGGCCCCGATCAGCCCCGCCTGACGCACCACCGCGGACGCACCTTCGGCTCGGGCCCGACGGGCGGCGACGGTGCGGCTCACCTCCTGCTCGAGCGGGAGGAACAGGCCTGGAGCGGCGAGGAAGACCGCGGTCCACATGACCGCCAGCGGGCTGAAGGGCTCGTCGCCCAGGCCTCGGGCCGCGAGGGCGGTGAACGCGTAGGCGCCGATGCCGTTGGCGACCAGCCCCACACCTACCGAGAAGGTCCCCTCGGGCAGCGGATTCGCCCGACGGATGCGCGCCGATATGCCGATGCGACCGGCGGTGTCAGCGAGCTCGGACATGGTCCGTGAGACTAGACCTCACTCAGGCGCGGCCATGATTCGACCGGGGGCGGCGAAGGCGGTGGGCGTTGACCGTGGAGCCCGCGGGTCAACGCTGGGTTCAGACCAGAGCGGGGGCCTGGATGGGGTGGGGCTGGCAGTACTCGTCGTACTCGGCGATCACCAGGTCGGCCGGGTCGATGGAGCAAGCTGGGCAGTTGGGGTCGCGCCGGATCTTGAAGGTACGGAACGACTGGTCGAGCGAGTCGTAGGCGAGCAGGCGTCCGGCGAGCGACTCACCGATGCCGAGGATGAGCTTGATCGCTTCGATGCCCTGGATGGTGCCGATGATCCCGGGCAGGACACCCAGCACGCCGGCCTCGGCGCACGAGGGCGCCAGCTCGGCCGGGGGCGGCTCGGGCAGCATGCAGCGGTAGCAGGGCCCGTCGTGGGGCTTGAACACGGTGGCCTGGCCCTCGAAGCGGAAGATCGAGCCGTGCACGACAGGGACGCCTGTCTTGA
>CAZEFG010000109.1:0-7692 GCA_964511355.1 uncultured Iamiaceae bacterium | reverse complement strand
GGCGGCAAGCACCGAGGGTCACACCCTCACTTCCACCACACCATGGGACGCGATCGCGGGTGGATCTATAGGCCGTCGTCGGTGGCCAAACGCCTATAGGCCAACGCCCGCTCGATCCGCTCGTTGTTTCGTCGTTTCCAGAACGGTTGCTTCCAGGGCTTGAACCTTCGGGTTGCGACCTCGGGAGGCATTCGTTCCTCTGGCTCGATCCGACCTCGGGTGGCTTTGGGCTCTGGGAGCACCACGTCGTCGAGCGATTCGACATTGGTCTCGTGCAGCGTCTGATGCACCGCGTGGCGCTGAGCGCGGTGATACGCCTTGCGCAGCTCACGGGCTTCGGTGGCGAACCCGGCCTGATCGGCCTTCGGCTGCCGGTGACGTGCTCCCATGGTCCTTACCTCCATGCCCGTGCCCATCGGCGCGGGCGCTCGTCGACCTAACTGGTCGAACGACCCGGCGTACCGCTGGGGACAAACGAGGCCTCCAGAGGCCCCGGGAGGTTCGTTCTCGACCCTATCGGCCCAGCCACTCTCATGCTGAGAGATCGAGATTTTTGGTGGGGACGACAGGCCCGGGACTTGAGCCAGGAGCCTTGTTAAACAAGGAGCAATGTTGACCCGGGAACAATGTTGACCCCGGGAGCAATGTTGACCCAGGAAGAATGTTGACCCAGGAAGAAGTTATCCGCCGTCAGCGAATGCCGAGCTTGCGGGCGCAGGTCCAGGGGCGCCAGCCCTGCTCAGCCCAGATGTCGGCCGCCACCCGGGCGTTCTCGTAGGGCAGGAGCATCTGATCCCAGGTGTAGCCCATGGCTTCGACTCGGGCTCGGTGCACCGTGTTGATCTGGAACAAGCCCCAGTTGCCACCGCCCCGGCTCTTGGCGTCGGGACGCAGAGTCGACTCGCAGTGGGCGACCCTGACCGCCTGCTCCTGCTGTTCGGTGTTGGCGCCTCTCTCAGAGAAGGCGACCCGGATGAAGTCTTCGGGGGTGCACGCGCCGAGCGCGAACACGAGGAACAGGGCGATGAGGGCGCGACGGAGCCGCGACACATTGGACATGGGAACTATCTCCTCTTTCCTCCTCCTGGCCTGCGCTCAGTGGTCTCGCCCTTACAAGGGGGACACGCCGGCGGGGAGGAGTTGACGGTACGGCGACATCTGGGGAGTTCGATGGCGTCGGCCCGGTCAGGCACCGGGCGGGCTATGGGTACGCGCAATGGGCAGCGCACACGACGGGGACCAGTATGCAGGTCACCTATTTCGAAACGCAATCAAATCGCAACATAAAAGTCATGACTTCGGTCACAGGATCGGACCGGTCCGAATCAGCCCGTCGGTCAGGGCGCGCTGGAGCTGCGACGACCAGCGCTGGGAGCTGCGGAGGTGGCCGAATCAGTCGGTGGTGGTATCCGGCTCCACGGCCGCATCCCGCTGAGGATCACGTTCGATCTCGGCCTGGAAGAACCGGTCGAAGGCCTCGGCCATCATCTCGTCTTCGCCTTCGGCCCACGCTTCGGCGAACCGCCGCGACGGGTTGGGAGTCGATGGCGAGGAGACGCCCATGCCTACCGAGTCGAGGTCGGCGGGCGATGGCGGCGGCGGGAGCAGAGCGGCCCTGGGATCAGCGAGCGCCGGTGTCGTGGGCGGCTTGGTCTCACCAGCGGCCAAGCCCTTGGCCGCGGTGGCGGCTTCGAGCTCGCGGCGAACTTGTTCGAGACCCATGGCCTCAGCTGCGACCGCCATGCGCAAGGCATCGAGTTCTCGACCCTCTCGGGCGAGCGCCTCACGTTCACGGTCGATCTCGACCAAGGCGGCGGCACGCGCCTCGTCGATGATCTGACGACCCCGCGCCCGAGCATCCGACAACAGCCCGTTGACCGTGCGCTGGCCCAGCGCCAGCAGGTGCGGCAGCGCGGCTTCGGCGTCCTCGGCCCGGCGCTCGGCCTCCGCCAGTTGCTGACGCAGCTCGGCTAGCTCGGAGGCCTGCTGGCTCGGCCCACCGAACAGCCAGCTTCCCGGCGACGGGCTCGGCGCAGGTGCCGGCGACGAGTCGTGCGTCGCCCAGCGGGCCAACCGGGCGCTGCCCGACTGCTGACCGTCCTCGCTCGGCATGGCGCTCATACGATGCCTTGTCGGCATCCTCGACGCTCGGGTTGAGTTCTTGAGCAGGCGCGGCACGCGGGATCCTCCGTCTCAGACGGCCCCTACCCGCGGTTCGAACAGCCTAGGGGACCGTCACTCCGATGCCACGGACCCTCTGGCCATTCGCCGGTACCGGCCCGAGTTCACGTTTACTCGTCCGGTTCGAGACAGCCCAGTTCGAAACAGCGGCCTATGCCCCGCCGAACATCACCTGCCACTGCTCAAGCGACGACGGCCGGAACACGAAGTTGAGCCTCCGGGTGTCGGCCATGGAAGCGGAGGGTTCAGGGGAGTACTGGTGGCCGGGGAACAAGATGGTGTCGTCGGAGACCTTGGCCAGCCGTTGGGTCAGCGAGTGGTAGAGCTCGGCCGAATCACCGCCGGGAAGATCGGTGCGACCGCAGCCTTCGAGGAACAAGGTGTCGCCCGATACCAACCGGCCATTGACCAGGAAGCACTGGCTGCCCGGCGTGTGACCCGGCGTGTGGATCAGCTCGATGGGGATGTCGCCCACGTTCACCTTGTCGCCCGATGAATGCTGCACCAGGTCGGTCGTCGACGCGCCGGTCATGCGCAACACTCCGGCCGCCTCAGGCTCCTGGACATGGATCGGCACCGGGCGGTGCGCCAGCAGCTCGGCCACCCCTTGGATGGAGTAGCCCATCATCGAGCCCCCCACGTGGTCGGGGTGGTAGTGGGTGACGAGGGCCCCGGTGAGGGTCATGCCGTCGGCGTCGATCAGGTCGCAGATGCCTTCGATGTCGTAGGCGGGGTCGACCACCATCACCTCGCCCGATTCGCGGTCGCCGATCAGGTAGACGAAGTTCACCATCTGGCGGGCCAACGGATCGGTCGCCGCGATGTCTCGCCCGGCGAGCAGCTGACGGAAGTAGAAGCGGTCATCCATGGTCGTCCAGCCTAGGAGGCAGTCATCACGGCGGGGCTACCGTGGCCCAGCATGTCGCGTCGCTATGCCGTCATCGGAGCCGGGGCCATCGGAGCGCTCTACGGAGCTCGCCTCGCCTCGGTAGGCCACGACGTTCACTTCCTGATGCGCTCAGATCTCGACCACGTGCGGCGCCGCGGCCTGGTGGTCGAGTCGGTGTACGGCGATGTGCGTCTCGATGCCCCCTCGGTGTTCGGTGAGGTGGCCGACATACCCCCGGTCGAGGTGGTGCTGGTCGGGCTCAAGACGACCGCCAACGACAAACTGGGGGCCCTGCTCGAACCGCTGGTGGGTGAAGGGGCCACGGTGGTGATGTTGCAGAACGGCCTGGGCATCGAAGAGCAGGCGGCCGCCGTTGCGCCGCGCTCGGAGATCATCGGCGGCCTGTGCTTCACCTGCTCGAACCGGGTCGGCCCTGGCCACATCCGCCACATCGACTACGGCGCGATCACGTTGGCTTCGCATCGGTCCGACGGTTCAGCCGCCGGCATCACCCCCGCCATGGAAGCGGTGGCGGAGGACCTTCGCGGCGCCGGGGTCGAGATCGACCTCGCCGCCGACCTGCAGGAGGCCCGCTGGCGCAAGCTGACCTGGAACATGCCGTTCAACGGGCTGTCGGTGGTGCTCGACGCCACCACCGAGGAACTGATGGGGCATCCTGCGACCGAAGCCTTGGCTGGCGACCTGATCACCGAGGTGGTGACGGCCGCGGCAGCTTGCGGCGCCGCTCAGCCTCCTCATGCCCGGGACACCATCCTGGCCATGACCCGCATCATGCGGCCCTACGCCACCAGCATGAAGCTCGACGCCGAGGCCGGTCGACCCATGGAACTCGATGCCATCTACGCCGCTCCCCTGGCCGCCGCTCGGGCCGCCGGAGCTCCGATGGAGCGCCTGGAGGCCCTGCACGCCCAGCTTAGGTTCCTGGACTCACGCCCCTAAGACCCTTCACGGGGGTGGTCGTGCTCGTGGGGGTGGGGGCGGGGGTGGTGGTGATCGTGCTCGTGCTCGTGCGGGTGGTGATGATCGTGGAGGGGTGGGGCGATGAGGGGGGTCGCGGGATCGCTGTCGACGTGGGCGGCCTCGGCGCGGGCCAGGACCTCGCGCAGCGGTCGGCCGGTGGCGATGGCCACCTGAGCAGCATCGTCGTGTTCGACCTTGACCCGGCCCGGGCCGACCTTCACCCGAATGGGGTGGCCGTCAACCTCGACCGTTCCTTCACTACGAGCGGCAGGCCAGCGGTGCATCGTGGATGCCCGCACTCCCAAGGTCCCGGTGTGATGGGTCAACGCCCGCACGACCTGGTCGACAAGGGCCGGGTCGGCAAGAGCGCTCACCACGTGACCGGGCCGACCCTTCTTCATCACCACCGGGGTGACCCAGGCGTCGTGGGCCCCAGCATCGAGCAGCCCGGCGATGGCTCCGGCCAGGACCTCACCGGTGGCGTCGTCGACGTTGGCCTCCACCAGCATCACCGGCTGACCGCGCTCGCGGGCGGCCGCCCGGGTTCCCAGCACTGCTTGCACCAGGTTGGGCCGGTCTTCGAACTGACGGGTACCGGCTCCGAAGCCTGACGCCTCGATGACCATGTCGGGCATGGCCCCCCACTCGACCGCCAGGGCCGCGACGATGGCCGCCCCCGTGGGAGTGGTGAGCTCGTAAGGCACATCGAGACCCACCGTGGGCGCGCCCCGCAACAGTTCGACCACCGCGGGGGGTGGGTTGGGCAGGATGCCGTGGGCGGCCCGGATGGTTCCCAATCCGTTGGCCACCGGACTGGAGGCCACCTGATCGACGTCGAGGACCTCGAGGGCCGCGCAGGTGCCGACGATGTCGACGATCGCGTCGATGGCTCCGACCTCGTGGAAATGCACCTGGTCGACCGGCTGGCGGTGCAGGTGGCCCTCGGCCTCGGCCAGAGCCGCGAACACCGCCTGGGCCCGGTCCCGCACCCGATCGGGCAAGACCGCCTCGTCGAGCATGGCGCGGATGGAGCCCGCCGTGCGCACCACGTTGGTGGCTTTGGTGATGACGTGGGCCTTGGTACCGCCGATGCCGTTTCGCATGACCGCCTCGGCCTCGAGCTGCCAGCCTCCGACCGGTAGGCGTTCACAGATCGAACGCACCTCGGCGAGGTCGGCCCCGGCGTCGAGGAGCGAGCCCAACGCCATGTCGCCCGCGATCCCGCCGAAGCAGTGAAACCACACCACCCGGTCGTTTCGTCCCTCGTTCATGCCGAAGCTCCCGGCCCCAGCATGCGGCCAACGGCCATGGCCGCTCCGAATCCGTTGTCGATGCCCACCACGGTGATGCCTGCGGCACAGCTGGCGAGCATGCCCAGCAGCGCGGTGACCCCTTCGAGACCGGCGCCGTATCCGACGCTGGTCGGCACCGCCACCACCGGAGCGGACGCGATGCCTCCGACCACGCTCGCCAGCGCTCCTTCCATGCCGGCCACCACCACCACGGCGTCGGCCTCGGTGACCACGTCGAGGTTGGCCAGCAAGCGATGAAGGCCCGCCACGCCGACGTCGGTCAGACGCAGCGGTTCGAACCCCATGGCAACGAGGGTGCACGCGGCCTCGTCGGCGACGGGAGCGTCGGCGGTGCCGGCGGTGATCACCGCCACCTTCTCGGTTCGAGCTGGCGCGGATCGCCAGCGGACGGTGGTGCCCTGGGCGTGTCCTTCGGGATGGGCGGCCAACACCGCTTTGACCTGGGTGTCGTCGGCGCGGGTCAGCAGGACAGGGCTGGTTTCGTCGGCCGACAGCATCTCGCCGACGATCGCGACGCACGCCTCGGGCGATTTCCCGGGCGCATAGATCGCCTCGACCATGGCCTGGCGCAGCGACCGGTGATGGTCGATCTTGGCCAGGCCGATGTCGGCGTAGGGCAGGCGCGAGAGGCGGGAAACGGCGTCGTCGGGGCTGAGCGTGCCGGATCGCACCGCTTCGAGCATCTCCCGCAGGGCGGAGGGGTCCACGTCACTATCCTGGCTTCCCGTGACCATTCCCGCAGCATCGCCCGCCCCGGCCACCACTCCGCCACCCCGCTCGGTGGCCTACCTCGGGCCCGAGGCGACCTTCACCCAGCAGGCGTTGCTCACCCAGCCCGACCTGGCTCGCCTCGAGATGACGGCGATGCCCACGATCAGCGACGTACTGGCGGCCACCGTCGGCGGAGTGGTCGATGTCGGATTCGTGCCGTTGGAGAACGCCATCGAGGGATCGGTCACGGTGACCCTCGACATGTTGGCTTTCGAAGCCGACCTGCTGATCCAGCGCGAGGTCGTCATCGACGTTTCGCTCAACCTGTTGGGCTCGCCCGACGCCACCGTGGCCGACATAACCGAGGTGATCTCGATCCCGGTGGCCAGCGCCCAGTGCCGGGGCTTTCTGAGCCAGGAGCTGGGCAAGGCCGTCCTGATCCCGGCCAATTCCACCGCCGAGTCGGCCCGTCTGGTGGCCGAGGGCGCCCAGCGACACCAGGCGGCCATCGCCAACTCTCTGGCCGCCGAGGTCTACGGCTTGAAGGTACTGGCCTCCGAAGTCGAAGATCACGGCGGAAACCAGACCCGGTTCGTGGCCGTCACCCGCGCTGGAGTGCCCGCCCCCACCGGCCACGACAAGACCTCGATCGTGATCTTCCAGAGAGCTGACGCCCCGGGAAGCCTGTTGTCGATCCTCCAGGAGTTCGCTGCCCGGGCCATCAACCTCACCAAGCTCGAGTCGCGCCCCACCAAGAAGGGCCTCGGCGACTACTGCTTCATCATCGACCTCGAGGGGCACATCAACGACGAGCTGGTGGCCGACTGCCTGCGCGACCTCAAGAGCAAGCAGGCCGGGGTCAAGTTCTTGGGCTCCTATCCGGCGGCGGGCGAGAACGGCCACCAGGTCCGTCGCGACGCCGAAGCCGCCTGGCGAGACGCCGACGAGTGGGTGCGGGGGCTCCGGGGCCAGGTCGCTTCCGGCGGCCGTTGAATCGAGCTGGCCGTTGAGCCGGCCAACTGAGGTCACTGGTTGCCGTCGGTGCTGACTGCGGTCGTTCACATCGCGGCCCTCGTGCTGGCGGTGGCCGGGGTGGGCAAGATCATCGACCCGCGACCGGTCGACCAGGCGTTGCGGATGGCGAGGTGGCCTTCGACCCCAGGGATCGGGCGGGCGATCGGGGCGGTCGAGCTGGCGGTCGGCGCGGCGGTGCTCGGTTTCGGCGGTCGAGTACCCGCGATGGCCCTGGTCGTCATCTACACCGGCTTCGACGTTTTCATCGTCTCGACCCGGGCCCGGGGGCTGCTCGTGCCCTGTGGATGTTTCGGATCCTCCAGTGGTGTTCCGGGGCCCACCCACCTGGTGACCAACGGGCTGGCAGTCGCCGCTGGGATTGCCGCCGCGATCTGGCCGGTGCCCGGGGCGACCGACTGGCTCGACCAGGGATCGGGCGGGGCGATCGTGCTGGTTGTCGCCGTGCTCGCCGCGGTTGCGGTGATCGTCGGTCTCGAAGCGGGTTCCCGTTCGAGCCGGTGGTGAAGGTCCCACTACGCTGCCCCCCTGGAGGGATGGCAGAGCGGACGAATGCACTGGTCTTGAAAACCAGCGAGGGGCAAC
>CAZEFG010000108.1:0-7713 GCA_964511355.1 uncultured Iamiaceae bacterium | reverse complement strand
GAGTCCCGCCGACCTCAGGTTCTTCAGCGCCGCGCTGGTGGCAGCCTTCACGGTGCCCTCGGCACAACCGAGCGCCCCGGCGGTGGAGGCGACATCGAGGCCGAGGTAGTAGCGGGCCACGATGGCCGCTCGTTGCCGAGGGGGCAGATCAGCAACCGCAGCTCTCACTGCCAGAGATGCCGCGGCATCAGGGTCGCCTCCGGATGGCGCCACATGCGGGTAGGTATGGGCGTGTCGTCGGTTGGCCTTCCGCTCGGCGGCCTTACGCCGGAAACGGGAGCGGGCCAGGTTGATGGCAGTGCGGTATACCCATGCTTCTGGTGATGCCATCTGGCTCACCGACGACCACCGCTCCCATGCCCGCGCCAGGGCCTCCTGGGCCAACTCCTCGGCCACGTGACGGTCGCCGCAGTAAAGCGTCAACGAGCCGACGAGGCGGCCTCGGATCTGCTCACAGAAATCAGCGGCGGTCAAAGACATCATCACCATAAGAGACGCACGAAAGCTGCTTCAGGTTTAGTGCCCCTCCCCTTCCGCGGGCGCGAAACGGCCACTTCCGGCCGGTTCGCGCCACCCGGAACAACGCCGCCCAGCGCCCGCAGGCGCGAAACGGCCACTTCCAGCCGGTTCGCGCCACTCGGAAGAGGGATCAGCCGGGGAGGGGCGGGGCTTCGTTGAACCCGTGGAGCACTGGGCCGGCCGGGCCCATCTCCAGCCGGGTGATCGACGGTTGCCCAACCCGAGCCCTGAAGGCGACGCGGTGATCGGCACCCAACGCCCACGACAGCACCGCCTTGATCGGCGACACGTGGGTCACGACCACCACATCGAGTTCACGAGCCGTGACCAGCATCTCTTCGCATGCCTGCGCCACCCGCTCGTTCAGCGCCGCGAGCGACTCGCCGCCCGGTGGAGTCCAACGGGGGTCGCCGCGCAGCTGCTCCCAGGTCGGAGCAGGCACATCTCCCACCGGCAGACCATCGAGTTCGCCATAGTCGAGTTCGATCCAGCGCTCGTCGATCTCGACCTCGCCGTGCGAGGTAGCGGCGAAGGCCTCGGCGGTGCGGCGCGCCCGCAACAGCGGGCTCGACACCACCAGGTCGACAGGGCCGATCCAGTCAGCAACCGCTTGAGCCTGCTCGACACCGACGTCGTCGAGATCGGGGTCGAGGCGGCCCAGAAGCAGGCCCTGTGCGTTGGCCGGGGTACGACCGTGGCGGACGACGATCAGCATCAGCCCACCAGGTTCCGGTCGAGACGCCCGTCGGCGAGGAACACCGCACGACGGGCGGGGTCATCGAGCCCGAACCGTCGCCACGCCCACACCACCACCGCCAACCCCAACAGCTCCATGACGATCCCTGCCGCGCCGCGACCGAACGTGGGAATGGCCACGTCAGGTAGTTCGGTTCCGAATGCGGGCCACCAGAACAACTCCGTAACGCTCCACGCCCCGTCGAGGACCAGGTGCATGAACATCCCGATGGGGATCCCCAACCAGCGACGCCGCACGAGGCGGCGGTTGCGGGTCGCGAGCATCACCACCGTCATCACCGCCACCGGCGCCAACAGGGGGTGAAGGACCGGCGGCACGCCGGGGATCGCTCCCACGAGGGGGAGGATCGAGCCCAGGATGATCATCCGATAATCGAGGGCGGGGCTCTGAAACACCAGCACCACCGCTACGAAGCTCAGCCCGATGAACCAGAAGAACACAGCTAGCGGACCAGCATTCGTCCGCACTCTTCGCAGGTGACCGGCTCGTCGGGGTCGAGTTTGCGGATGCGATCGATCTCGACCGCCGACAGCGTGAGGTGACAGCCCCCACATGAGTTGCCCCGCAACCGGGCCACGGCGATTCCACCCAACTGGGGGCGGCGCCGGTCGTACTCGGCCAGACGATCAGCGGGCACCTCAGCCGCCGCGTCGTCACGGCTGCGCTGGGTATCGGCCAGCTCGGCGTCAATTTCACCCTCGGCCGCGTCCAGCCGGGATTCGACCTCGGATCTCTCAGCGGCCAACTGAGCGGCTTCAGCGACCAACCCCTCGCGAGCCTGCTCGACGGGCTCAAGTTCGGTGAGCACCTCGAGCAGGTCGTCCTCAAGCTCAGAGGTTCGCCGCCCGAGTGCACCCACATCGTCCTGCATGGCCTGCAGCTCGCGGGGTGAAGTGACCGTTCCGGAGTACAGCTTGGCGTCGACCTCGGCTCGGCGGGCCTCCACCAGGGCGATCTCGTCCTCGAGCCGCTTCTGGCTTCTCCCCAAAGCGGCGGCCTGGTCGTCGACCTCGGCGGTCCGCTTCATCAAATCGGCTTCGGCGGAACTCAGCTTGTCGAGCTCAGCGCGCTCACCCAGATGAGCCCGCTTGTGCCGTAGCTGGTCGATCGTTGTGTCGAGCTCCTGCACGGACAGGAGCTGTTCGAACACTGATGCCATACCCCCAGCATGGCACCGTGGAGACCAACTTGTTGACTCAGCGCGGTAGGTGGGTGCGGTACCGACTGCGCGAGCCGTCGATGCGCTCCAGTGCCTCTCGGCGTTCGGCCGCCAACGCCTCTGCCCGCTCCTGCTCTGGGGTGAGCTCGACCGCCGCGCTTTCGTCACCGGTGTCGTCGTCGATCAGGGCCGGCGAGGCCTCGACGTCGTCGTCGATCGAACTGTCGCCAGGCATCTCGTCGTCACTTTCCAGATCGTCCAGGTCTATGACGGTCACGCGCTCAGAGGGAACGGCCTCGGACGGTTCGAAGAAGGCGTCGATGGCCTCGGTACGATGCCGTTCGGCCTTGCGGGTGCCTGCGGGAGGCGGACCACCCGATCGAGCCGGGGTGCTATCGCGACGCCGACGACGTTCGCCTTGGCCTGTCTGCCCCGCACCATCGCCGAGCTGGTCGGCACTGGCGTGGAGCCACAAGCCGATGAACAAGGCCAGTGCGGCCACCACCAGAGCCGGGGTGCGAAGTGGCTCGAGAAGCGCGCCGACGACCGCGAGGTTGGGGTCCAACCGGTTGAACTCCGGCCACGGCAGGAGCAACACCGCGGCTGCCACCAGGACTCCGAACACCACTGCCGCCCGGGCGATCAGCTTCAGGGTGAAGCGGCGCGGCGCGGCGAGCGAGCCGAGAACCACCGTGACCAGGCCTGCGATCAACACTGCGGTGGCCACCATCCGATACCGCTCGACGCTGGACGCCGAGATGGTCATCGGGATGGTTATGCGCTCAACCTCGACCAACGTCTCAGAGGGGATCCGATCGACCAGGCCGGGGTTGGCATCTCGCAGCCCGGCGATGGCCGCCTGGGTTGTCGCCCGGGAATCGAGTGCAAGCTCGAAGGGACCGCCGGCGAGCCAGGCCTGGTGCGCGGGCTCGACCGCCCGTTCGACTTCGTCGATCAGGTCGCCGTTGACGAGCATTCGCTCCACCGCGAAAGCCCTCTCGTCCGGCGACAGATTCAGGTCCGGATAGGCCGTGTCGAGTGCCGCACCCAGCTTGGTGCCCACCGCTTCGTGCCAGGTGTCGACGTCGAGCAGTTCGGCCGAAGCCTGCTGCACCGAGTGGGTGTCGGCAAGCGGCCGGGTGATGCCGATGGCCGCCAACGCGGCGATCATCGCGATCAGTCCGAGGGCTACGAGCCGGCGCCCCCAACGCTCACGCCCCATCACCCTCCTCCTGCATCCATTGGCCGCAGCCTTTTCGGCGTTCGGTCGGGAGGTCCCGCGAACAGTTGGTCCCTGATCGTACGAAACTTCTATCGGCACGTGGACGCGGGCCTTGAGAGAGGGTTTCCCGCTGGATTCTGGTGGGCGCTGAGGGACTCGAACCCCCGACCCCCTCCTTGTAAGGGAGGTGCTCTAGCCAACTGAGCTAAGCGCCCGGAGCGGAATACCCTACTCGTCGCTCAACGCACCGAGTCCCACCGCATCGAGTGCGGTGCGGGTCTCTTCCTGGAGCTCGGGAAGAGAATGCGGGTCGAACCACTCCACCGCGGAGATCTCAGGCGAAGTGGGACGCATCTCGCCCATGGACTCACCCGGGGACGGGCGAGCGAGGTAGATCACGTCGACCCGCCGAACGGTCGGGTCGACGAACACCGTTGGCGCCCCCACCAGTTCGACCTCCAACCCGATTTCTTCTCGCACCTCGCGCACGGCGGCGTGAGCGGCCAGCTCGCGCCGGGCCAACAGCCCTCCCGGCAGACCCCAGCGATCGCGGTACCGCTGCCGGATCAGCACGATTCGATCATCGTCACCCTGGATGACACACACCGCTCCGACCGTGTAGGTGGGGGCCAGAATCCGTACCGCCTGACGACGCAGACGACGGGGCAAACGGCCAAAGACATCGAGCGCCAGGCGATGCAACAGGGAGACCACCCCGAGATCCTACGGTCAGAACTGCGAGCGCACCCGCAACAGCTCCTGGTGGAGCTCAGCGGTGGAGGCAGCCACCGGGGTTCGGCGGGCGCCATGTTCGACCACGACGAGGTCGCGGCCGCGGGCGTCAGCGACAACGGCGCCCGCCTCCTGGCAAACCAGCATCGCTCCCAGGTAGTCCCATGCTCCGTGGGCGTCGGTGCTGCAGTCGATGTAGGCGTCAAGGGTGCCGTCGGCGACCAGGCAGAGGTCGAGGGCGGCAGCTCCGAGCGCCCGGAACTGACGCCAGCCAAGGTGCCGGGGAGGTAGCCCCGAGATCCCGACGAGTGCATCAGCCAGCGAGGTGACCGAACCGGTGGTGATCGGCGCTCCGTCGCGGGTCGCTCCCTGCCCACGCACCGCCGCCCAACGGCGATCACGGGGAACCTCCACCACCAGCGCAGCCAGCGGCCCATCGGCGTCGACGGCGCACAGACTGATCGCGTACCAGGGGATCCCGTGGGCGGCGTTGGTCGAACCGTCGAGTGGGTCGACCACCACGACCACATCCCGCTCGGGGTGATGCAGGCCGGTCTCCTCGCTCAACACACCCACCCCGGCCCCCGTCAGATGCTCGACCGCCACCGCGTCGGCGGCCACATCGCTGAGGTGCTGCCCGGCCACCGTGCCGGCCAGTCCCCAGTCGGGAACCACCTCCAGGGCACCGAGGATCCGGTCGGCGGTCTCGTCGAGGAGATCGACAACTTCTCTCACCCGATCCGGTGCCATCACGACGCAACCTAGCCGAGCCCCCTCCGGGCCTGGCAGTCTGTCGGAGTGGCTGCCATCGATGTTCCAGTCTTCATCGCCGATCTGAAGGACCATGCCGTCGACCACGGATTCCACGTCCACGACGAGCGGCACTTCGTCGAGACCTACTCCCTGCGCCAGGCGTGGGAGGTCGACCTCCATCCTGAGGAGGCATGCGGCGGACCTCTCGACCTGCACCTGTCCCTTGAGGTCGATCCTCGCACGATGTTGGGGTTCGAGGACGCCGTGCTCGATCTGCCCGAGAGTGACGAGCCGCCCGACATCTGGGGCTTCCCCATGCTCTTCACCTGGGCCCTCCCCCCGCTCCCCAAAGGCCCCGACCTGCTCCTATTGGCGACCGAACTGGCCGGGGTGGGCGGACCCGAGTTGCCCCTTGACGTGTCGGCCATCGATTCAACCGCTTCCGCCACCGACGCGACCGAACGCAGCCTTTCGATCGTGGGTCGCATCGAGGTTTCGCTCAGCCGGATCTTCATGGGCCAGGAACAGCTATGCGAGGTCCTCGACCGCTGTCTCGAGGTAAGTCGTTTCCTGCTCGACCGGGCGCCGATCTGGCTCGACGAGTGATCGAGAAGCCCGCTGGCCCTAAGTCGTTCTTGGCGGTCTCAGACACTGCTATCCTCAACCCCTGCGATCCGGGGTAGCTCAGCTGGCAGAGCAACTGACTGTTAATCAGTAGGTCGCGGGTTCGAGCCCCGCCCCCGGAGCCAGCAAACCCGGGCCAGTAGCTCAGTGGTCAGAGCAGGCGACTCATAATCGCTCGGTCGCAGGTTCGATCCCTGCCTGGCCCACGCACCGCACCCCGGCCGAGGTGTTCCGTCGAGTCGTGAACACGACCCCCCATCGGGCAGGCTGGTGACCATGGAAGCCAAAGGCCCGGCAGGCAGCACTCACCGCGACCTGATCGTCATCGGGGCTGGGCCGGCGGGTTCGGCCACCGCCATCAGGGCTGCCCGTAGCGGTGTCCGCGTCGCCGTCTTCGAAAAGGGCGCCCACGGACGAGACAAGATCTGTGGTGATGGCCTGACCCCGAGAGCGGTCGCCGCGCTTCGTGAGCTCAAGGTCGAGCCCGAAGAGGCGCACCGCATCGACGGATTACGCATGATCGCCGGACGGTCCATCCGGGAGCTGGCCTGGCCGACCACCGACCGCTTTCCGGGGCACGGGGCCGTCATGCCCCGGCGAGTCCTCGATGCCCACCTCGCCGACGCCGCCGTCGAGGCCGGTGCCGAGATCCACTGGGAATCCGAAGCGCTACCGGTTCTCAACGACCATGGCCGGGTCATCGGCGTCGACGTGGGCGACCATCGCTTCACCGCCGACTTGGTGGTCCTGGCGGCCGGAGCGCAGGGCAAGGCCGCTCGCATCCTCGGCGCGGTGCGTGACCCTGACGAACCGTTCGCCCTGGCCATCCGCACCTATGCTCCCAGTTCGCGCCACGCCGACCGCCACCTCGAAGCATGCCTCACCCTCACCGATGAATCGGGCGTGGCCGTGCCTGGTTACGGCTGGTTGTTCCCGGCTGGCGACGGCACGGTCAACATCGGAGTCGGTGCCCTGTCGACGATGAAGGGCTTCTCCAAGCTCAACCTCAACACCCTGCTCGACGCCTACACCGCCACCGTGCGCGACTCATGGGACCTCGGCGCACCTGTCGAACGGGCCCGCGCCTGGCGGCTCCCCATGAGCGCCCTACGGCGTCACGGCCCGGGGTGGCTGGCGGTGGGCGACGCCGCCGGGCTCATCAACCCGATGAACGGCGAAGGCATCGATTACGGGCTCGAGTCGGGCATCCTCGCAGCCGACCTCTTCGTAGACGATCCCGGAGCCGCGCCCGACCGCTATGACGCCGAACTCGGCGCTCGTTACGACGCCTTCCTCCGCACCGGTCGCCGCTTCAGCTTCCTGATCGGACACCCCCGCCTGCTGCGGATGGGCCTGCGCGTCGCGGTCGGCACCCAGAAGACCTCCGAGATCACCCTGTCGGTGATGGGCAACCTGATCGATTCCGAGACTCCGGGAGCGGCGGGTCGGGTTCTCACCATGGCCGACTGGACGCTGGCCAAAGCCGACCCCATCCTGCGCCGCTACTCGTTGTCGAGGTAGTCGCGCAGCTTCTGGCTGCGGTGGGGATGACG
This sequence comes from uncultured Iamiaceae bacterium, assembly GCA_964511355.1. Taxonomy (GTDB): domain Bacteria; phylum Actinomycetota; class Acidimicrobiia; order Acidimicrobiales; family SKKL01; genus SKKL01. The sequence continues at coordinate 394 of CAZEFG010000108.1, read as the reverse complement.
GAGCTTGGCGAGGGTCTTCGACTCGATCTGGCGGATGCGCTCGCGGGTGACCCCGAACTCGCGCCCCACCTCTTCGAGCGTGCGGGCCTGGCCGTCTTCGAGACCGAAGCGCAACCGGACAACCTGCTTCTCGCGGTCGTTGAGGTCGTCGAGGGCGGCCAGTACGGCCTCGTTGAGCATGCGCTTGGCCGCCATCTCAGCGGGGGCCTCGGCCTGTAGATCCTCGATGAAGTCGGCCAGGTTGGAGTCGTCCTCCTCGCCCACCGGCGAATCGAGCGACAACGGGTCCTGGGCGTAGCGCAGGATCTCGCGCACCCGCTGCGGGGTCATGTCGACCTTTTCGGCCAGCTCCTCGACGGTGGGCTCACGTTCGAGTTCCTGCAGCATCTGGCGT
>CAZEFG010000107.1:0-7806 GCA_964511355.1 uncultured Iamiaceae bacterium | reverse complement strand
CTCGATCATCTCCGGGTCGCTCATGCGGGCGACGCCACCGTCGCGGCGAATGTCGGAGGGCACCCGCTCGAGCGCCATGACCGCCACGGCTCCGGCGTCCTCGGCGATGCGGGCCTGGGCCGCGTCGACCACGTCCATGATGACGCCGCCCTTGAGCATCTCGGCCAGCCCTCGCTTGACCAGTTGGGTGCCGGTCTCGCGACCGGAGGTGGAGGAGGAAGATGCGGCGTTGTCCATGAGGTTCAGTCTAGGGCGGTGGTGAGGGAGGTCAGTAGCCGGTATCAGCGGGGGTCGGTGTCGAGGATGGTGACGTTGTTGGCGCGGGGCAGCGAGATCCAGGTGCGTCCCGGCGACAACTGGATCTCGTCTCCATCAACGTCCCGGATGACATAGGGAGACTCGGGTGTGGCGCGCTCCCAGGTGGCGGCTACGGCGCGTCCGTTGGACAGGATGAGCGCCTGGCCGCTCCCAACCGTGACCGCCTCGGGTGAGCCGGGATCGGCCGGGCTGGTCTGATACTGGGTGTCGAAGATGAGCACGTTCTCGAACCCGAGTTGCTCGCCGTCGATCCCCATGTGAGCGTCGCCGGGGATCAGGCCGGGGGCGGTGTTCTGGAAGCGCAGGAACACTCCCCGGTCGGCGTCCCAGATCCAGCGGGTGCGCAGGTTGGCGAAGTGAACTTCGGCACCCACGCTCGACACGGCGTGGGGCGACATCTCACCCGATCCGTCGTGGAAGGCGAACAGTCGGCCCGGGGCTTGCGCCGTCTCGCCGGCAGCCTCACGCAAGACGGTGGTGTCGACATAGAGGTTGTGAGGCGCAGCCCGTGAGCGGTCCCGGAAGTAGAGCCCCCCGAACGAGGTGTTGTGGCCCGCCTGCACCGAGGTGTTGATGTTCGTCAGTGCCCTGATGGTTCCGGCGTTGCCTCCGGAATTGGCGAAGATGGGGCGGCCGAACAGGGGCAGGAGGTCGATCTCGGATGTGCGGGCACTGCGGATCGGACCGGCCGGGTCGGAGTCGGTCGACTGAAAGATGACCAGGAAGCGGCTGACCCCTTCGACCAGTTCCTCAAGCACGATGTCGGCGGTCTCGAGCCCGGCCTGGGGACGGGCCTTCACGTCGCTGCCGATCTTCACGGCCACCACGGGCCGATCGAGGATGGCATCGTCGTCGACCGGTAGACCGGTCAGGTGCGACAGGGTCGGCGGAATGGTGGTGGTCGTGGACGAACTGGTGGTGGTGGATGGCCTAGTGGTGGTGGTGGGCGCGGGTTCGGCCGCACTGTCGCTGCCGCAGGCATTGAGAGCGAGGGCGGCGAGGGCAAACAGAGCCAGCAGCATGGCGCGGGCGGGTCGATTACGCAGGGACAACGGTTCAGAGCTCCCGGAGCGTCGCGAGGCGCTCGTCGATGGGCGAGTGAAATGAGGTGGGCCGCCCGCCCGCCGGTGAGAGAGGATCTTCGATCCAGAGGTGCCGCGTCCAGCTCGGGGCCGACGCCACTTTGTTGTCGGCGGCGATCGATTCGAGCGCACCGAGCAGGCCGGGAGGATAGCGGGTGAGGCCCACCGCTTCGATGTCGGCCACCACATCGGCGCGATCCTCGACGAACCGGGCGATGGCCCCGTTCCAGAGCGAAGCAATCGCCGCAACGAGTGTTCCATGCCCCACGTGTCCCTGCTTCACGAGGGTGAGTTGGCGCGCTACGACGGCTTCGAGCTCCATTCGGCTGAGGCCGTCCAGGAGACCTCGGGTGACCACCAGCGATGTCTCGGCTTCGGAAAGGCCTACAACGAAGGCGTTGCGGGCATCGGACTCGATGATCAGAAGCCGAGGCGCGGTGGTGCCCAGGGTGAGACAAAGCCCTTCGACCAGGTTCTCGATCCTGGGCGCATCGGCCAAGGGGACCGCACCCACGGCGGCGAGTGCTCGTTCAGGCGTGCGGTGGATGAACCACCAAGCCACCGCGGCGCCAGCGACAGCTCCGACGGCGCCGAGCCACCAGCCAAGCCCGGAAAGGACGCCAACCAGGGCCACGAGGGCTCCGGCGACCACCGCCACCGAGGCGACGGCGGCGACCAGGAGTATGCGATGTTGACGTTCGAGGTCAGCAGACGACGGGAGCAGAGCAGGACCTTGCGATCAGAACTGGACTTGGACCGGACCGCGCGACTCGTCGTCGGTCTCGAAGTACTCGCGCTCGGTGAAGCGGAACATTCCGGCCAGGATCACCGCCGGGAACGACTGGATCTTGGTGTTGTACTTGAAAACCGAGTCGTTGTAGAACTGCCGGGCATAGGCGATGCGGCCCTCGGTGCCGGTCAGCTCTTCCTGGAGCTGGAGGAAGCCCTGGTTGGCCTTGAGGTCGGGGTATGACTCCGACAGGGCGAACAGCGACTTGAGGGTACCGGTCAAGGCGTTCTCGGCCTGGGCTTGTCCTTCGACCCCGCTGGCGGTCATGGCCATGTTGCGCGCCTGGATGACCTTCTCGAGCGTCTCAGACTCGTGGGCGGCGTAGCCCTTGACCGTCTCGACCAAGTTGGGGATGAGGTCGTAGCGACGCTTGAGCTGGACGTCGATCTGGGCCCAGGCGTTCTCGATGCGGTTCCGCAGCGAGACCAGCGAGTTGTAGGTCATGATCACGAAGATCACGAGCAAGACGATGATGCCCAGGATGATGAGCAGTGGCCACATAGGACTCCTCTCGGCGTCCGGCATGCCCCGCCAGGTGGCGAGCGCGGACGGAGGTTTCGGCTGGGCTAGATCATAGGGCCTGGCGACCGGGCCGCACGACCACCCCTGACCTCAGACCAGCGTTTTGAAGCGCTCGAGGTAGATCTGGGCCAGATCGTCCATCGAGTGCTCATCGGCGCGTTGGGATGCGGCATCGACCAGCGAGTCGCGCAGCGCCCCGTCGGTGAGCACCCGACGGATGGCGGCAGCGAGGGCGGTGGCGTCGCCCGGCGGCACGAGCAGGGCGTCGACTTCGTTGGTGGCCACATTTCGGTAACCGTCGAGGTCGGAAGCGACCGTGGGTGTCTGGGCGGCCATGCCTTCGAGCAGGACGATCCCGAAGGACTCTCCCCCGAGCGACGGAGCACAGAACACGTCGGCTCCTCGGGTCCGGCGCTCCTTCTCGTCGTCGGTGATCCGACCCAGCCACTCGATACGGGGGTCACCGGCATGGCGAGCTTTGAGCGCCTCGGTATCAGGTCCCGTCCCCCCGACCCACAACCGGACCTCCGCAGGTAGTTCAGCCATAGCTTCGAGGAGCACGGCCAGACCCTTGCGGGGTTCGTGTCGCCCGACGAAGAAGATCGTCGGGCCCTCGGTCGGCCACGGGGTGGCCTTGGAGAAGCGGTCGACCTCGATGCCGTTGAACAGCACCTCGAAGTCGCCTCCCAGTGTCCGTCGGGCGAGGCCCTTGGCATCGGCGCTCACGGCCAGGCGGAGGTCGAGCCGCTTGGCGATCATCCGCAACGGAGCCCTGCCCCACCGGTACGGGCCAACGTCGCCCGCGGCGTGGAAGGTCCCGACCAACGGCGCCGACTTGACGACGCAGGCGGTCATCCCCGCCCCCGGGACCAGGGGTTCATGCAGGTTGAGAACATCGAACTCTTCGTCGCGCAGTGCCCGGATCAGACGCAGCTGGGCCGCCGGGTCGGGGGCGATCGGCGCAACCGAGCCGTTGGCCGCGGTGGGGATGCTCATGCCGAGCGAAGTGACCCCGGCATCGGGCGGCGGGCCGTCGCAGGGAGCCAGTACCCGGACCTCTTGGCCCAGACCTCGAAGCGATCGAGCCAAGCCCAGTACCTGGTACTGGACGCCACCAGGCACGGTGAGGCTGTAAGGGCAGATCAGACCGATGCGCACCGCATCACGCTAGCCCGGAAAGGCCTCGTGATCGCTGGGCCAGTTGGGCTGTAGGAGGTGCCACTGATCGGGTGCGGCCGAGATGAGACGTTCCAGAGCCTGAGCCAGGTCCTGGGTGACGCGGGAGATGTCGGTCCGGAGCGAGCCCCGCCGTTCGGTGTCGAGAGGCGGCTCCACCACCGCCCGGTGACCTTCGCCATCGAAGTAGATGGCGGTGGGGAGCAGCGGTGAACCGGTGCGCAGGGCCAGAGTCGCGGGGCCGCCCGGAAGAGTTGTGCGCTCGCCGAAGAACTCGACCTCGATCCCTCCCCCGGCGATGTCTCGGTCGCTCAACAGGCACAGGATGTCGCCGTTGCGCAGCGCCCTGAGTGACTCCTTGCCGGCTTCGGGACCGAGACCCACCACGTTCATACCCAACGACCGCCGGAACTCGAGGAACCACTCGAACAACTCTGGAGGCTCGATCGCCTCGACCACCGCGGTGACCGGAATCCGCTCGATGCTCGCCAACCAGAAAGCCGCCCACTCCCATCCGCCCAGGTGGGGCAGGGCGATGATGACGCCCTGGCCTTGTTCGCGGGCCTGCGCCACGTGGTCGAACCCTTCGTAGGAGAAGGTGACGTCGAGTTCGGTGGCTGACAGGTCCGGAAGACGAAACGACTCGACCCAGTAGCGGGCGTAGCTGGCGAATGCGGCGTCGACCGCGGAGTCGAGGGCGCGACCCGAAAGCTCGGGCCTGACCCGTCGTAGGTGGCGTGCGATCAGCGGTCGTCGACCCCGGAGCGCGTTGCGGGCGCCGGCGCCGGCCAGCTCAGCGGCTCCCGGCACCAAGGGGCGGGGGATGGATCGGGCCAACCGTGACCCGAGACGGTAGGCCCCGGTGGCGGGGTCGAGCCGCAACGTCGGGCCGGTCAGCGCCGGTTGCGAGCTCGCTCGCGCCAGTTCTGGCTGAGGGGACGGGCGGTGCGACGCCGGTAACCACCACTCCGATGACGTTCGGGAACCGGCAGCGGTTGGGGCCGCTCGGCCTGACGCCACACCTTGACGAACCGCTGGATGGCGGTGACGGCGGTGAGAGCAAGCATCACCCACAGCACACCGACGAGGATCTCGTAGAACAGCAGGCCGAAGCCCAACATGATGAAGCGCTCGGCTCGTTCCATGAGCCCGCCGCGGGCGTCGAACCCGAGCGACTCGGCCTTCGCCCGCTGGTAGGAGACCAGCGAAGCGGCGCCGAGGAGCGCCATGGGCAGCATCACCAGCAGACCGGGACGGTTGGCGGCGAAGTACCAGGCGACACCACCGAACAGGAGGGCATCGGTGAGGCGGTCGGTGACCGAATCGAAGAAGGCGCCTCGCAGCGAGTTGGTGATCCCCGAGGCCTTGGCCAATGCACCATCGAGGAAGTCGCACAGCCCGGTGAGGGTCAGCAAGAGCAGGCCGAGGCGGAAGTGGCCAGAACCGATGGCAAACGCCGTGGCGATGGCCATGACGATTCCGAAGGCGGTGAGGTGGTCGGCCTGGAGGCCGGTGCGGCGAATGCTCAAGCCGATGGGGCGCAGCCCGGCCTCGATATTGGTCCGCCAGTGTCCATCGAACATGGACGACTCCTTGAATGGGGTGGCAAGCGCTGCTTGCAGTAGTGAGCAAGGTTACCAGCGGTGCCACTCACAACGCCGCACCCGAGCCCACCGACTGTTCCCTGCTGGATCTGGGTCGGTGCCGTTACCGTGGGACATATGGCACAACATCCCTATACAGAACTTTCACCCAACGACGCAGCGGTCGCCATCCGCGGGTTTGAGCGTCGATTCCGCGAGGCGACCGGAGCACCCCGACGGGACGACGACAACCCCGACCAGACCGCTGGCGGACTCGACCTCGAAACCGACCCCGACGAGATGGCCAACCGGGCGGGCGAGGCCGGTCGCTCGGCGCTCGACCACGTGGCCCTCGCCGCTGGTCGGCTCGAGCTGGCGGCCGCCGAGGTCCAGGCAGCACTCGTCACCGACAGCCACCGAGTCGACCACGCTCTGGCCGAGGTCGACGTTGTTCACACGCCGTCGCACTCCAAGAGCCTCGAGGTCGAGCTCGAACGGTTGGGGCGCGAGGCCAACGCCCTGGCTCACACCATCGAGCACTCCGATGGGTCGTGGTGGCTCAAGACCCGCACCACCGACAACGGCGGTACCGCCACCCCGCTGCAGCTGGTGCAGGCCACGGTTGCGTTCACCCTCGACCGCATGCACGCAGCTCAAGCCGTGCTACGCGAAGTCCGCGGCCGCCACCGCTGAGCCTCCCCCCAAAGCCCAGCAGCGCCCCGAGCATGGGGCACCGAACTCCCGCGCGGTCGCGAGCAAATCACCCCAAGCCGAGAAGGGCGGGCGGTCAGAGGTCGAAGTCTGACCAGTCTTCGGGGTTGGGCTCGGCGAAGTGTTCGAGCACCTCCCCGTCGACCCCGTCGACCATGACGAAGCCTCGCTGGAGAGGCGGCGTTTCGGCCGAGTAGATCAGGATCCGCCACACGGGCCGGCTGAGCAACCCTCGCCAGCCGAGCTGGGCGGAAGCGTGCCCGACCGGGAACCCGACCGCGGCACTGGCCGCCACGAGCGCGTCGCTCTCGTCGACGTCGAGGTCCCAGCCCGCCACGAGGTGGTAGGCACCGACGGCCGCCAGCAGAACCGCGGCAAACAAGAAGCCGTCGTTGACCAGAACGGCCTCGTCGGAGCGGAAAACCCACAGGAGGAGACAAGCCGCTGCTGTCGCCAGGTAAAGGTATCCGGGAATGCGCCGGCGGTTGTTGTTGGGGAAGATGTAGGGCTCGGTGACCTCAGACGGCTGGAGGTCGTCAGGAAGGACGTCGTACACCTCGGCGTCGTCTCCGAGACCGCCTTCGCGGTTGCCCGCCTCCAGGTCATTCTGCTCAGTCATCGCCCTAGAAGGTACCGGCGATGTCTCGTCAGCGGAGAATCGGAGCCGGCCTATCACCAACCGCGATGGTCTAACTTCAGTGCCCGGCGCCGACCACGAGGAGCACCGAGATGGCAAGCGATGAGACCGCCCCGAAGGCCAAAGGCCCGGCGTCGTACTTTCCGTCGATCGAGAAGACCTACGGCCAGCCCATCGAGCATTGGCTCGACCTGGTCAGGGGCCGAGGTTCAGAAAAGCACATGGAGACGGTGACGTGGCTGAAGAGCGAGCACGGGCTCGGACACGGTCATGCCAACGCGATCGTCGCCCATGTGCGGGCCGAAGGCTCCGGCTGACTGCGCCCCGACGGAAGCGCCAGAATCTCGCTCAGGAAGCGGCGTCGGGCCAGGCGTCGCGGACCTTGGCCCACGTGGCGTCGAGCGGCTCAGGCAGCACCCGGGTTTCGGCGACGGTGGTCATGAAGTTGGTGTCGCCGGCCCAGCGGGGCACCACGTGCACGTGCAGATGGTCGGGTACCCCGGCGCCTGACCCTCTCCCCTGGTTCACCCCGATGTTGATTCCGTCGGGCCCGTATGCCGTCTTGAGCGCCACGGTGCCCGCTCGTACTCCGAGCCACAGCTCGGAGTGCTCGTGAACGGTCAGCTCGTCGAGCTCGCACACCGCCCGCTTCGGCAGCACCATCAGGTGTCCGTTGCTGTACGGGTAGAGGTTCAACAGCGCGAAGCAATGCTCGCCGCGCCACACGATCAGCGTCTGGTCGTCGGGTAGGCCACTGTTGAGGATCCGTTCGAACAGGGTGCCTTCGCCTTCGATGACGGGCGCGGCATCGGTGTCGACCGTTTCGACGTAGCGGATCCGCCAACCGGCCCACAGACGTTCGAGTGCCATGTCAGGCGTGGGCCTCGACCTCGGCCGACAGCCGCTCGATGAACGCCTCGACCGACACGCCACGCTCGACGTCGCCGCCGCGGGGGTTGACCCCGGCGGTGTCGTTGGCGATGTCGT
>CAZEFG010000106.1:0-7868 GCA_964511355.1 uncultured Iamiaceae bacterium | reverse complement strand
CCGGTGGGGATGGCGTACATGGTCTCGAACAGCTCGTCGGCCAGCTTCTGGATCGAGGCATCGAAGACCTTGATCTCCTCGGCCCGACGGCGAAGCACCGGGTTGCCCCAGAGGGTGATGGGTGCGCAGGGGGTGACAGGTTCTTGAGGATCGGGGGTCGGGTGCTCGTCGCTCACGGCTCGGAGTCTATGAGCCGCGTAGTCAGGCCGACTCCGGGGTGCCGGGCGGTATGACCATCACATGCTCCATCAGCGCCTGGTTGAGGATGGCGAACAGCGAGTACCGGCGGCCTCGCCACGGAAGGCCGTAGCGGAGCCCGGTGGGATCGGCGCGGTGCAGCCGTTCAGAACCAGCCGCCCCGATGATGCTCAGACCACTCACGTCGTCGATGGTGAGGCCGCCGAGCGGGTCGGCATCCCAGATCTGAGCCACGGCCGCGACCCGACCCCGGTAGTCATTGAGCAGGTCTTGACGAGCCTGGCGCCGCCACTCGGCCAGCCCGGGTTCGCCCAGCAAAGGCTGCAGCGCAAAGCTGACATCGGGTGTCGGTTCCGCCTCCGTGAGCCGGTGGGCGTTGATCGCCTCGACCATCTCGAGAACGAAGCGATCGTGGCCGGCCTCGAACGCGGCTTGAACCGCACCTGAGAACCGGTCGAGGAAATCGACCCGCTTGGGTCGCACCAGGTGGTCGATGAGGTCGCGACGGAACTCCGCCTGGGTGGGCCATAGGTGGTACATCTGCCGACGGGTGACCCCGGCAGCACGGGCCACGCGGGCCAGCGTCACGTGTCCCAACGCCACCCCTGTCCCCGTCGTGGCGGCGGCCGAATCAGGGCCGGCGATTATGCCGATGCCAACTTCGAGGGCCTCGCACTGGGCCGCGTTCCACGCCGGCCGGGCGGCGTCGTGCTGATGCGCGGTCTTGCCCTGCACCGGGTCACCCAGCAGGGAGCGATCGTCTGCGGTGAGTTCGCCTTCTTCGGTGAATTCGGTGAGAACGGCCCGAATGCCTAGCGCCGCCAAGGACCAGGGTCGGCCGGGCAGATCGTCGAGCACGACCCGGTGCTCGATGAACCAGGGGTAGGTGCGCCCGTTGATTACCGCACCGTCGAGCATCATCTCGATGCACGTGACCAGGTCGATCATCGTGAGCGGCGCGATGGGGCGACGGCCTGCTGCCTGCAGGCCTCCCGCCAAGCGGCTGGCGGCGACGCGCCGGTCGTCGCGTTCGACGGTGGAGGCCAACTCGTTGACACCTTCGACTCGGGGGTACCCGGCCAGACCGGTGCGGATCATGTCCTTGGCGTCCGAGGCGAGCACCTCGGTGGCCTGCGTGACGCGCAGCCGGAGGCGATCAATGACCGCTTCGAGGTCGAGCGGGTCCTCCGGGTTGGACGGCACGACCCCGGGCTCGGGATCGAAGAGGTCGCTGACCGACATGGTGGGCTCAGACACCGCGTACTTCACCAGGTCGCGCCAATAGTCGAGCTGGGTGGGCCACAGTCGGTAGAGCGCACTGCGGGCGACCCCCATCCGCTTGGCCACCTCGTCGAAGCGGGCCCGTCCGGCCAGGTGGCCCGACGGCGGTTCGCCGGCCACGTCCTGGTTCACCAACTCGGCGGCGATGTCGAGGTACTTCTGTTGAACCGGTGCCGTCATGGCAAACAGTTTGCCAAGCGGCCAGGACGGGCTCGGCCAAGCATGAAGCGACTTTGGCCACTAGCTTCGGCCTCGCACATCTAGCTATCGGGGGGAAGACGATGGACATCACCGACGAGGTGATCGATGGCGGCATCATCGAGCGCCGTTTCGAGATCGAGGTCGACGGCGAGCGGGTGCCGGGCATCCACTGGTTGCCCGAGGGGGCCACCGGCCCGCACCCCACCGTGCTGATCGGCCATGGCGGCACCCAGCACAAGCGGGTGCCCAACATCTTGGCGTTGGCGCAGAGGCTGGTGACCGACGGCGGCTACGGGGCGGTCGCTCTCGACGCTCCCGCCCACGGCGACCGCATGACCGAGGCCGATCGCGAAGAGGCACGGGCGCGCCAGCAGGCCACGGCCGATTCCGGGGGTCGGCGGCCGCCTATCTCGGGGGATGTGGCCAAGGTGTTGGCGGCGCGTGCGCCCAAGCACGTGGCCGAGTGGAAGGCGGTGCTCGACGAACTGCAGAAGCAGCCCAACAGCAGCGAAGGCCCCTTCGGTTACTGGGGTCTGTCGATGGGGTGCGCATTCGGGATGCCGTTGGTGGCGTCCGAACCCCGGATCGCCGCTGCCGTACTCGGCCTGTTCGGCCTTCGCGATGGCAACGAGGCCCAGCTCCAGACGGCCCGAGCCATCACCATTCCGGTGTTGTTCCTCTACCAGTCCGACGACGAATTGATGACCCGCGAGTCGGGACTGGCGCTGTGGGATGCGCTCGGCAGTGAACGCAAGACCATGCACATCAACCCGGGCGGCCACGTGGCCATCCCGCGCTTCGAGCAGCAGGACGCCGCCCTCGCGTTCTACCAGGCCAACCTCAAGTAGCTCCTGGCATGGTGATGCGTCGGCGGCAGGGTCAGGTGGTGTTCGGGGCGGTGATGGTGGCCTTGGTCGCGGCGGTGCTGTGGTTCTGGTGGCTCAACGGCAACACCGAGGCCGAGGGTCCGGTGGTGGCCCTGTTCCCCACCGACGAGATGCTCGCGGCTTCCGAGCCAATCACCGAGGTGGTTACCAATCGCGGCGCCCCAGTGTTCGACGATCCCTTCGTCACCTCCACGTGGCGCTGGTGGGTCTTGAGTGCTCCAGGACAGTCCGACGCCCCCGCTCCTGGAGAGCTCTCCCCGCCGACGGTGTGGTTCGTGACCCACACCGACGTGGAGGGCGCTCTGGATACGGCGATCCTCCACGACCACGCGGCCGATATCACCCCCATCGAGGTGAGGGGCACCACCGGCACGGTGTCTTCTCGACCTCCCGGCTACTACGCGGTGTTGGTGTGGGAGGAGGCACCGGGGGTGATCGCCCGTCTGCGGTACGGCCCGTCGGACGATCCGGTGGCCGACGCCGTCGAGGTGGCGAATGCGCTGATTGCCGCCGACGACCGCGAATGGCGCGCGTTCAGCGACGCGCACGGCGGCGAAGAGTACGAGTTCGAGCACCAGTGACCACAGCCCGCCGATGGGCGCAGGCTCAGGTGTAGTAGCCATCGCGCAGATTGATTCCGTGTTCTAGCCAGGCCTTCATGCAACACAGGGCATTGGTCCAGCCCTCGCAGTTGCCGTAGGAGGCCTGGGTGCTGGCGGGGGTGTCGGGCCAACCCTCCTCGGCGATGGTCACCAGGGTGCGGCCATCCTCCAGGTCTTCGAACCCCATGGTGACCGTGGTGCGAAACGGCGGGGCGTCGGGATCGTCGACTCCGTCCCAGCGCAGCACGATCTGCTCGTTCTCCCGCACCTCGACCACCTCGACGGGGAATGCCCCGGGGAAGTCGGCGAAGTCCCACGTCACGGTGGCGCCGGTCTCGAGTCGCCCCTTGGCCCCGCCCGTCGTGAAGTACTGCGACAGCGACTCGGGGTTCACCACCGCTTCGAACACCTCACCGACCGGCCGGCTGACCCTGGCCGCCACTTCGAAGTTCTTGCCCATGCTTTCGTCCTCTCTCGATATGTTGTAGATTCATAACATGTCGAAGTTCGTCGCGGAAGTGGCAAAACCGGAAAAGTTCGACGACGAGGCGGTCTTCAAGGCCATGGCCAACGGCACCCGCCGCCGACTGCTCGACCAGCTGAAGGACGGCCCCCAGACCACGGGCGCTCTCTGCGCCGAGTTCCCCGAACTCGACCGCTGCACGGTGATGCAGCATCTCGGGGTGCTCGAGTCGGCGGGGCTGGTAGTGGCCGAGCGACGGGGGCGCGAACGTTGGAACCACCTCGACGTGCGCCCCATCAAGCACATCCACGACCGCTGGATCGGCCCGTATGCCCAGAACGCTGTCGCCCTCCTCGACCGCCTGGCCACCGACTTGTCATCAGATGCGGGTTGAGCCCAACGGCCGGGTGGTAACGGGAGCCCCATGGGAACCCAGGACAACAACAACGACCCAAGCGCCGGCGAGAAGCTGGCCGACGCCGCCGCAGCCGCCACCGAGATCGCCAAAGACGTCGTCAAAGGTGTGGCCGAGACGGCCAAGGACCTGATCGGGGGAGTCCGGATACCCGGTGTACCCACGTCGGTCACCCCGGGGGTTGAGGAACCAACCGAACCTCAGCAACCGCTGGTCCCCAAACCCGATCAACGTGCCGTTCCGCCCTTCTCACCCACCGGCAAGGACGACCCCTCGGCTCCCGACGCAAGGGCCCAGGGTGGCGATTACCTCACGACCGCCACAGGGCTGCGGCTGCACGACACCGACCACTCCCTCAAGGCCGGGCCGCGGGGGCCGGTGTTGATCCAGGATCATCACCTACGGGAGAAGATCACCCATTTCGACCACGAGCGGATTCCTGAGCGGGTGGTTCACGCCCGGGGCACCGGTGCTCACGGCGTGTTCCGGGGCTATGGCACCGCCGAATCGGTAACCCGCGCAGCCTTCCTGGCCAAGGATGTCGAGACCCCGGTGTTCACCCGCTTCTCGACAGTCGTCGGGTTCCGGGGGTCGGCTGACACGGTGCGCGACACCCGAGGCTTCGCCACCAAGTTCTATACATCCGAAGGCAACTTCGACCTCGTCGCCAACAACATCCCGGTCTTCTTCATCCAGGACGGCATCAAATTCCCCGATATCGTCCACGCCGCCAAGCCCGAACCGGCCCGTGAGATCCCCCAAGCCCAAAGCGCGCACGACACGCTGTGGGACTTCGTCTCGCTGCACACCGAAGCCCAGCATCACGTGATCTGGCAGATCTCGGATCGGGGAATCCCCCGTTCGTACCGCACGATGGAAGGCTTCGGGGTCCACACCTTCCGCATGGTCAACCACGACGGCGAAACCACGCTGGTGAAGTTCCACTGGAAGCCCAAGCTCGGCGTGCACTCCCTGGTGTGGGAGGAGGCGCAGATGATCAACGGCGCCGATCCGGACTACCACCGGCGCGACCTCTACGACGCCATCGAGGCTGGCGCCTTCCCCGAGTGGGAACTGGGGATCCAGACGTTCCCCGACACCGAGGACCAGATGTTCGAGGGCATCGACCTTCTCGACCCGACCAAGATCGTGCCCGAGGAACTCGCTCCGGTGCAGCCCATCGGGTTGCTCACCCTGAACGCCACGCCCAGCAACTTCTTCGCCGAGGTCGAACAGGTCGCGTTCCACCCCGGGCACCTGGTGCCGGGAATCGATGTCACCAACGACCCGCTGCTGCAGGGCCGGCTGTTCTCCTATGTCGACACCCAGCTCATCCGGCTGGGTGGACCGAACTACAACCAGATCCCGGTCAACCGGCCGCACGTGCCCGTGAACGACATGTTCCGCGATGGGTACCACCAGCACGCTGACCACATCGGCAACGCTCCCTACAAGCCCAACACCATCGACGGGGGCTGCCCGTTCACGATCGGGGCCGAGGGTGGCGGCTTCGTCGAGGTGCCCGAGCATGTCCAGGGGGCCAAGGTGCGGCGGGCTCCGGAGTCGTTCTCGGACCACTTCAGCCAGCCGCGCATGTTCTGGCTGAGCATGACCCCTGTCGAGCGTGAGCACATCATCGAGGCCTACACCTTCGAGCTGGGCAAGTGCTACGAGCAGGCGATCAAGGAGCGGCAGCTTCTGGCGCTGGCCAACATCGACCCCGAGCTGTGCAGCCGGGTCGCCCAGGGTCTTGGCCTGCCCGCACCGGAGCCGACCATTCCGCTCGCTGATGTCGAACCGAGCCCGACACTGTCGCAACTGGGGCAGACCTGGCCCACCGACGGGCGCCTCATCGGCATCGTCGCCGACGAGTTGTCCGATCTGGAAGGGGTCCAGGAGCTTCGGATCGCCGTCGACGCCGCCGGCATGACTCCGTTGGTGATCGCACCCCATGGCGGGATGCTCACCAACGGCGCAGGGATCGAGTTCCCGGTACAGCGCACGTTCCTGACCGCCCGCTCGGTGGAGTTCGATGCGGTGGTGCTGGCGGGCGCTCCGGCGCCGGGACCCGACGCCAAGCCGGTGTTCGACGCCAAGGCCTCGGGCGGCGACGGGGTCGTCGAGCCAGCCGCGGTGGCGGTCGACCCCAGGGTGACGATGCTGGTCACCGAGGCGTTCCGACACTCCAAGGCCATCGCCGCCTGGGGCGAAGGGGCGGCGGTACTGGCCCAAGCCGGCATCGACGGCGCCGGTGTGACGGTGGCCGGGTCGGCTGCTGAGGCGCTGGCCCAGGTCCAGGAACTGTTGGCCTCCCACCGCGTCTGGGACCGCTTCCCGGTCGTGTGATCCGGGTCGCCGCTGCCGACCTCGCCCGGTCGCTTCTATGTGATTGCGCTGTCGCTTCTATGTGATTGAGCTGCGACATCGGGGGTACCAGTCAAGAGGGCGCCATGACCGATCTCTCATCTGGAGGACGTATGAGCGAGCAGTATCCGAACGAGTCCGGCGGACCCACCGACGAGATCAAGCGCCAAGGCGCCGAAGTCGTCGGTCAGACCCAACGTGATGCCGAGGCGGTGGTGCGCCACGCTGGCGAAGAAGCCGGAGGCGTGGTCGACACCGCCCGGCGTGAAGTGCGAGATGTGGTTGACGAGGCCTCGGACGCCATCGCCCGAGAAGCCGATGAGCGCACCCGCCAGGCCGGCAGTGCCCTTCATGAGCTGAGCAGCGATCTGCACCACATGGCCGAAAGCGCCAACGGGTCGACCGCGGCTCAGTACGTCGATGCCCTGGCGAACACCGTCGAGCGGGTTGCCGACACACTCGAAGACGGCGGCAGCCGCGGAGCGCTCGACAGCATCCGTTCCACGGCGTCTCGTCGTCCCGGAAGCTTCATCAGCGGTGCCGCGATGGCCGGCTTCGTCGTGGGTCGCATGATCCGCAACAGCGACACCGGCGAGATGCGCCGCATGATGATGGACAGCAACGGCGAGGGCTCGGGCGTCGACGACGAGCGCTACCAGACCCAGCGCGACATCGACCTGCGGTCGCAGTCGACCCCAAGCGGTGGCCATCACGAGCCGGGGGTTCAGCAGCAGGAGCTCACCACAGTGGGCGCCGGTCAAGTGCCGGGTTCGATCCCGCCACCTCCTCCCCCGGGTGCCACCACGGAGCGGTTCTGATGACCGCCGTCTACGACGACCGACAGGCCCCTCCCACCGCCTACGAGTACGACGACGTTGATCTTGCCCGGCTCTTCGGCGAGCTCAAGGAAGAGAGTCGGCTTCTCATCGCCACCGAAGCCGAACTCGCCAAGGCCGAGCTCAACGAAGCCAAGGGCCACCTGATCAAGGGCGTAGTGGGCTATGCCGCCGCCGCAGTGCTCGGCCTGTTGGCCGTGGTGCTGTTGTCCAGCGCGGCGGCGTGGGCCATCGCCGAGGCCTGGTCGGCATGGGTCGGCTTCTTGATCGTGGGCGGCGTGTGGCTCATCGCCGCCGTCGTCGCTTTCACGGTTGGCCGAAGCGCCCTCGAGCGCTTCGACCCCATTCCCCGCCGAACGATCCAAACCCTCAAGGAGGACGCCCAATGGGTGCGAACCCTGACCAACTGACTGAAGAGATCGCCGCCACCCGAGAGCGAATGTCGGGCACCGTCGATGAGGTGCGTACCCGGGTGGCGCCATCGCAGGTGATGCGCCGCCGGGGCGAAAGCGCCCGCGAGGCCGTGAGCGACGGAGGCGTTGCCGTAGCGGAACGGACCCGCGAGATGGCCGACGAGGCCAAGGGGCGGGGGCGGCGCATGATGCACACCGCGACCGACAC
>CAZEFG010000105.1:0-7902 GCA_964511355.1 uncultured Iamiaceae bacterium | reverse complement strand
GCATCGTCGACGGCCGGGTTGCGGGTGAACGCCGGGTTGGTGGAGGGGTCGCCGTCGGTGGCGAACATCGAATGGTGGCGGGAGTAGAGGTGCATGTCGGGGTCATACGGGCTCGACACGTCGTGCATCTTCCCGTCGATCTCCATGCGGTCGTTCTGCTGGGCGCTCTCCACCGCCTCGACCGTGATGTCGAAGCCCAGTGGGGCGAGGTCGGAGCGGATCGACTGGGCCAACTGCTCCTGAGCCTGCTGGTTGGGTAGCACCATGATGGTGAACTCCAACCGGATGCCGTCCTTGCTGCGGGCGCCGGATCCGTCGTCCAGCCATCCGGCGGCGTCGAGCAGACGGGCTGCCTCGGCCGGATCGTGAGGAACGCCGATGTCGTCGGCGTAGGCCCAGTGACCGGGAGGAAGGGGACCGTCGGCGACCCGACTCAGCCCCCGGCCCACCGTCTCGGCCATCGACTCGCGATCGAGTCCCAGCACGAAGGCTCGCCGTACGTCGGGGTCGGCCATGATCGGGTTGGTCGTTGGCAGGGTGAGGTACTCCACCGATGCGGTCTTCATCTGGAGTACCTGGAAGCTGTCGTCGCCCCGGAAGGTCTCAGCCAGGGCGGGAGGCAGGGTGGCGGCGTCGACCGAACCGTCGCGCAACGCGGCCGCCCGGGCGTTTTCGTCACGGAGGAACCGGTACACCACCCGGTCGATTCGGGGAGCGCCGCCCCAGTAGTCGGCATTGGCTTCGAATGCCACCCACTCGTCGGGTCGGGTCTCGACCCATCGATACGGACCGGTGCCGACCGGTTCGCCGTTGAGTTGGGACGCCCACGCGTCGGTGCCCTCCAAGAGGTGGGCCGGGGCGATCCCGAGGTAGAGCTTGTCGAGGAAGGCCGGGTCGGCGCGGGTCAACTCGAACCGGACCGTGTGCTCGTCGACGGCCTCGATTGCCGTGAACAGGTCACGAAACCCCCACGCGTCAAGCAGCGGCGATCCGAACTCGGGGTCGCTCACCGTGGCGAAGGTGTAGACCACGTCGGCCGCGGTGAGCGGTTCGCCGTCGTGGAAGGTCACCCCGTCACGCAGGGCGACCGTAACGACCAGTCCGTCGTCACTGATCTCGGGCATGGCGGAGGCCAGACGGGGGAACAGGTTGAGGTCGACGTCGTAGTCGAGCAGTCCTTCAAACGCCCGCCAGTTCCCGGCATTGACGTCGAGCCGCAAGGGCAGCATCGAGCTGGGCTCGCTGGAGATGGTCAACACGATGGTGTCTTCGGCGGTGGGGTGGCCTTGGTGGGACCCCGCATGGTCGGCACTGGTGCTCGAGCTACCACATGCCGCCAACACCCCTGCGAGTATCAGCCCGGATAGCGCGTTGGCGACCCTCGACACCGTTCCTCCATCCGCTGTTGCGACTCATTCGCAATACGGTCGGACACTACGAACGGTCATCTCGCTCGGTCAAGCGGGGTGGCGAGCCCGCCGATACCGTCAGCACCATGGTGATCCACACCGTGGGCCACGGAACCCTTGACGCCGACCGCTTCACCGAGCTCCTCCAGAGCGTCGACATCGATGTGTTGGTCGACATCCGTCGCTATCCCGGGAGCAGGCGTCACCCCCAGTTCGGGGCCGAGGTCATGGCCGAGTGGTTGGGTGAGGCCGGGATCGAGCATCGCTGGAGCGAAGCGCTGGGGGGTCGGCGTCGACCATCACCCGACTCACCCAACACGGCCTGGAACAACGATCAGTTCCGGGCCTACGCCGATCATATGGCCACAACCGAGTTCGTCGAGGCCGTCACCGAACTGCTCGCCATTGCCGACTCGGCCAACGTTGCCGTCATGTGCTCGGAGGCGGTGTGGTGGCGGTGTCACCGACGCCTTCTCGCCGACTATCTGGTGCTGGTCCACCAGACCGAGGCACTACATCTGTTCCACGACGAACGAGTCGCCGTCCACACCCCGATGCAGGAGGCCAGGCTCGAAGGCGATGTGGTGATCTACGACGCGGCGAGTGGTGACTAACGGCCGCGTGCGATGTCGCGAACGGCGGCGCCTATACCGCCAGGGCCGTTCCCTTGGTTTCTGGCCATCTCGCTGACGACGTCGCCGATGCCGTTGCCGTTGGAACCGCCCCGGCCGGCCGGGGCGGCATGGGGCGGCGGTCCGGGGGGCGAGGGTGGTCCGGCATGCGGCGGCGGTCCGGCAGGTGGCGGAGGTCCGGCGTGGGGCGGGGGTCCGGGGGGCGAGGGTGGGTCGTCGTGGGAGTGCGGCCCATGAGGCGTCGGCCGGGATGCCGCCGGCGGTGATGAAGGAGGCGACGCCACGGGCGGCGTGACCGGCCGTCGCCTCGGCCCCGCTGCATCAGGGTGGTCGACCGGCGCTGCCGGAAACGGCTGGGGCGCCGGCGGAGCGGGAGGAGTAGTGGCCTCGAGTGCGCTTGTCGAGGGCGTCGGCTCGGCCTGCGGTGTCGTGTGCGGTTGCCTCAGGGTCTCGACCTGGTCGTCTGTCTGCGCCTCAGGATCTTCCGAATCGACACTTACCAACTCGATGGCATCGGCGTCCACGCCGAGCTCGGCGGGCGCTTCGCCGCCGGTGGCCGCGATCGTGAGTGCCGCAGACACGGCTACCGCGCCGGCGCCGGCGGTGGCGACCGACGACGTGGCTCCGACGGCGTTGACCACCGCGTCGGGGCTGTGGGCGGCGGCGGTGCTCACCCGGCCGAGGAACGGAAGGTGGGCCAGAGTGGCGAGGATCCCCACGGCCCGGCGCAGCTTGGGGATCGATACGTTCAGCAGGGCGCGGGCGGCTTCGGGATCGAAGTGCGAACCCGCGCTTCGCTCGACCTCTCGGAGGGCGGCGTCGAGGGGCATGGCCGTCTTGTAAGAGCGGATGGCGGTCATGACCTCGAACGAATCGGCCAGGGCGATGATCGTCGCCGACCGGGGAATCTCATAGCCAGCCAGGCCTCTGGGGTAGCCAGTGCCGTCCCAACGCTCGTGGTGCGCACCCACCGCATGGACCCATTCGCCCAGCCACGGCTCGGTGGTCTTCACCAACTCTTCGCCGGCTTCAGGGTGCTGTTGGAGGATCCGCCACTCCCGGGCGTCGGGTGCCCCCTTCTTGTTCAGGATCTCGGAAGGCACCACCACCTTGCCGATGTCGTGGAGGAGCCCGGCCCACTCGAGCTTGGCCAGTTCCTCCTCGGAGAGACCGAGCTCCTCGCCGATGAGGCGGGCCACCAAGCGGACCCGCTCGGAGTGGCCACGGGTACGCCGATCGTGATCACCGAGGGCGGCGGCCAGAACCACCAACTGCTGGGCGGCCTCGCGCGGCTCCTCGGAGATTCCGTTCTGGGTCGCTTCGTCGGTGAGGCGCACCAGACGCCGTCCGCTTCCTTGGTGGAGCGCGAGCTTGAACCGGGACGGCAGCTCGTCGGGGAAGGCGAGTGACAACTGGAGCAGCGTGGCGAGGGGGAGGAAACGCCGGGCAAGCGAATCGGTGGCCACCAATGCCCCCATCGACACAACGAGGATCGCCAGCCACCGGATGACACTGACGGCGGCGGGGTCGGCTTGAGGTGCGGTCGAGTGAAGGGCCACGCCCACCGCAATGGACACTGCGAGGGGTATCACAGTCGCCCCCGCGCGGATCAGACCCGCAGCGATCGGGCGCCGACGCCAGCTGTGGAGCTTCGCGTCTGTCGGGACAGGCATCCTCCCTTATCGGCCGGTACAGGGTGATTCTTTACTCCCGGTAGCGACGTTGGTCCACCTGGCCCATGTCCGCGGCGGCGGGGTGAGGGTTTCCGCCGCTCATCACCGGGTAGGAGGGGCCGGACCCTATGAACCCCTGAAAGGGTGTCAGATGCCAGGTTCCCGTCGCTTTGCCAAGCTGCTCTCGCTCGTCGCCGTTGCCGCTCTCTTGCTGGCTTGTTCCGACGACGACGGAGCCAACGGCGACGCGGGCGAAAGCACAACTACCGATTCGGCATCGCCCTCCAGTGCTCCGGGCGACTCCGACGAGACCGGAATCACCCTCGAAGACGAGACGCTGACGGTCGAGGTCATTCGAGACGACCTGGACCAACCCACCGCTTTTGCGTTCCTGCCCGATGACCGTCTGTTGGTTACCGAGAAGACCACCGGCAAGGTCCACCTCATCGCCGACGGTGAAATCGTCGGCGAGCCGATCGACTTGGCCGTGAACTACTTCGACGAGCGGGGATTGCTCGGCATTGCGGTGCACCCTGACTTCGAAGAGAACCCCTACGTGTACCTGCACTGGACCTGGCGGGGCGAAGGCGACGGCGACGACGAGTTGTTGGGCGACGACACCGACGGCGAGACCGAGGTCCCTGCGTTGGGCAACCGCATCGACCGGTTTGTCTTCGAAGACGATGCCATGACCTTCGATCTCAATCTCGTGGAGTTCCCCAGCAACACCTTGGAGACCGACACCACGGGGCGCGTTCGCGGCAACCACGACGCCGGTCCGTTGACCTTCGGCCCGGACGGGAAGCTCTACACGATGATGGGTGACCAGAACCTGAGGGGTCAGCTCCAGAACATCGTCGATGGCCCGCCCGCCGACGACGAGCACCTCGCCGGGGTCATCCTGCGCCTCAACGACGACGGGACCATCCCCGAGGACAATCCCTTCTACGACGAAGGGGCCGAGATCGGCGGCGAGGTAGGCGAGAACATCCAGGCGATCTACGTCTACGGGATCCGTAACGCCTTCGGACTCGCCTTCGAACCGGAAAGTGGTGCGCTCTGGCAGACCGAGAACGGTGACGACAGCTTCGACGAGATCAACGTGTTCGAAGCCGGCGACAACTCGGGCTGGATCCAGTTCATGGGCCCGTCGGACCGAATCGAAACGTTCCGGTCGATCGAGATCGACACCGAAGACGGCCTCGACGTCGAGGTCTTCCCGCCCGACAACCTGGCCGAATCCACCGACGAGGGGCTGGCGGCCCTGTTCGAACTGCGGGGGAGTTCTTACGTCGACCCGGTCTTGTCCTATCTGTATCCGCCCGCACTGACCGCCATCGGCTTTGTGGGTGACGATTCGCTCGGCGGGTCCTCCTCCGGCTCGGTCTGGGTAGGAACGGTGCTCACCGACGCTTTGCTCCGCTACCCGCTCGGCGAGGACGGTCGGACCCTCGCCGTAGAGGGCGGACTCGCTGACGGCGTCGACGACAACGCATCGAAGGGCGATATCGGCGAAAGCGCCGAGTACGTCGTCGGGACCGGTTTCGGCACCATCACCGACATCGTCGAAGGTCCCGATGGCTCGCTCTATGTGCTCTCGATCAGCAAGGGAACGCTCTACCGAATCTCTGCCAGCTAGTCCAAACGACAAGAGGAGTAAGTCATGAGGTACCGCTCACGTTCGATGATGGCCCTGGGTGCGTTGATTCTGACCTTCGGAATCGCTGCTTGCGGCGACGATGACGGATCCGCCGATGGTGCGGATACGACTGCGGGAGACGGTCCCAGCACGGTCACGGTGGAGGTCGACGACAACTTCTTCGATCCCGAAACCGTCGATGTCTCGGTGGGCGACACCGTCAACTGGGAGTGGGTCGGCGTCGAGCCGCACAACGTGGTGGGTGACGACTTCTCCAGCGAGATCCAGCAGGAGGGCACCTACGAGTACACCTTCGACGAAACCGGTACCTACCAGTACACCTGCACGGTTCACCCCGGGATGGATGGCGTCGTCGAGGTCTCCTAGTAGGGGCGTCGTATCCTCGGGTCCATGACCGACCTTCACCCAGCCATCGACGCGCTTTCTGAGTTCGCCGACGACCGGATCCGGCCTCAGGACGACCTGTTTGGCCATGTCAACGGGCGCTGGCTCGAGAATGTGACCATCCCACCCGACCTGTCCCGGGTCGGGGGGTTCATTGACCTGGTGCTCGATGCCGAGGCCGAGGTCGGCTCGATCCTGCAGGAGGCCCGCGATGCGGTCGAAGGCGGAGCGGCCGAGCCCGGCACCGATCGCTACCGGATCGGTGCCCTCTACGCCAGCTTCTTGGACGAGGATCGAATCGAGACGTTGGGGTCGGAGCCGCTGGCGCCGGCTCTGGCCGAGGTCGAGGCGTTGGCCGACATCGCCGACCTGGGAGCACTGCTGGGGCGCCTCGGACGCCAAGGGGTATCCGGAGTGGTCGGCGCCTATGTCGACTCCGACGACCGTCAGTCCGACCGTTACCTGCTCAACGTGGTTCAGGGAGGAATTGGTCTCCCCGACGAGGCCTACTACCGCGATGAGAGCTTCGCCCCGATCCGCGACTCGTACCGCGCCCACATCGCGGCCACCCTCGGGCTGATCGCCTGGGACGCCGATCGCGCCGGCGCGGCCGCTGATCAGGTGTTGGCCCTCGAGACCCGTCTAGCCGCCGGGCACTGGGACAAGGTCCGGTGCCGCGACGTGATCGCCACCTACAACCTGTTGCCCCTCGCCGAGGTGCGCAGCGCCGCACCGGCCTTCGACTGGGACGCCTGGCTCACCGCCATGGCCGCCGACGCCCCGGCCGTCGACGAGGTGCTCGTCCGCCAACCCAGCTATCTCGGCACGCTCTCCGAGGCACTCGCTGACGTTCCCCTCGACCACTGGAAGGCGTGGCTGACCTTTCACATCGCATCGAGCGCGTCGCCCTATTTGTCGAGCGTCTTTGTCGAGGAGAACTTCGACTTCTACCGGCGCACCCTCACCGGCGCCGAAGAGAACCGCGACCGCTGGAAGCGCGGTGCCGACCTGTGCAACTCGCTGCTGGGCGAGGCCGTAGGCGCCGAGTTCGTTGCTCGCCGCTTTCCGCCCCAAGCCAAAGAAGAGATGCAACAACTGGTCGACAACCTGGTCGAGGCCTACCGGGTCAGCATCAGCCGCCTCACCTGGATGACCGACCAGACCCGGGCGCGGGCGCTCGACAAGCTCGGTCAGTTCCGGCCCAAGATCGGCTACCCCGACCGCTGGCGGGACTACAGCAGCTTGGAGATCGAGCCGACTGACCTGTGGGGCAACGTCCAGCGAGGCCGAGCCTTCGAGACCGACCGTCAGCTGCGCAAGCTCGGCCAGCCCGTGGACCGCGACGAGTGGTTCATGACCCCCCAGACCGTCAACGCCTACTACAACCCCGGTACCAACGAGATCTGTTTCCCGGCTGCCATCCTGCAATCCCCGTTCTTCGAGATGGGCGCTGATCCGGCCCTCAACTACGGCGGGATCGGAGCGGTCATAGGTCACGAGATCGGCCATGGTTTCGACGATCAGGGATCGCAGTACGACGGCGAAGGCAACCTTGAGAACTGGTGGACCGACGAAGACCGTGAGCGATTCCGGGAACTGGCCGACCAGCTGATCGCCCAGTACGACGAGTTCGAACCCCGCGACCTGCCCGGTCGCAATGTCAACGGTGCGCTGACGGTCGGTGAGAACATCGGCGACCTGGGTGGGCTCACCATCGCCCTGCTCGCCTACGGCATCAGCCTTGGTGGCCAGCCCGATCCGGTGATCGGTGGGATGACCGGGCGCGAGCGACTGCTGCGCAACTGGGCCAGGATCTGGCGGATCAAGACCCGCCCTGCTCTGGCCGAGCAGTTCCTCACCGTCGACCCCCACTCGCCCGCAGAGTTCAGGGCCAACATCGTCCGCAATCTCGACGAGTTCCACGAAACCTTCGGCACGGCACCCGGCGACACTCTCTGGCTCGACCCCTCCGACCGTGTCCGCATCTGGTAGCCGCCAAGATCGCTGATCCCGGAACTGCGCACAATGTGACCAAATCGGCGCTTTCTCCCGCAGCCGCTGTGGGGCGGCACAAAGTCGACGCTACGCGGTTCTCGATCTAGTAGAAGAACCACATGGCCAACACCCAAGGGACCCCCACCCTG
>CAZEFG010000104.1:4172-7999 GCA_964511355.1 uncultured Iamiaceae bacterium | reverse complement strand
GCGCCTGTGCGGGGGCGAGGCCGGTCAGCGTTCGCCCAGCACCACGATGCAGTCGGTGTCGACGCCGTCGCGCCGGTAGGTGATGGTGACCTGGTCGCCAGGGCGGTGGGCGCGGATCATGGTCACGAAGGCCGCCATCGACGGCACGGGGTCACCGTCGACGGCCACGATCAGATCGTTGGGAGCCAGTCCGCCGACATGGGCGGGCCCGTCGGGTGTCACGTCGATCAACGCAGGGTGCACGCCGTTCTGGCCGACCTCGACCCCGAGCCACGGGTGCTGGGCCCGACCCTGGTCGATGATGCTCTCGGCCACCGCGGTGACCGCGTCGATCGGGGTGGCGAACCCGTAGGGCTCGCCTTGCCCCGCCCGCATGGTGACCCCCACCACGTTGCCTTCGGTGTCGAGAAGGGGCCCACCGGAGATGGCGGCGGGGACCTGGACGTCGAACTGGATCATGTCGTAGAGGGTGGTGCGCCCGTCGGCCAGCGCAGGGGTGCCGACGGCATTGACCATGGCGGTGTGGGCGGCCGCCTGCCCGGTGGGTTCGGGGGCCAGCAACAGCACCGGGGCTCCCGCCCGGAGCTGGCGAGGATCGCCGGTGGTGGCCGGGATCAGGTCCTGGCGGTCGACGCGCACCACCGCGAGTTCGGTGACCGGGTCGACGGCCACCAACTCCCCGGCGGCCACCGAACCGTCGTGGAGTCGCACGGTTATTACCGCTCCATCGACGAACAAGGACGAGTCGGTCACGACGTGGCCGTCGCTGCGCACGACCAGGCCGGCACAGTCAGCAACCTCTTCGTCGGCTGCCACTCGGATCCAGACCATCGAGGGGGCGGCGAAGGCGGCGGCCTGGCTGTAGTCGGGCAGCGGCGGGGGAGGAGGCGGGGAATCAACCGTGGTGGTGGTGCTGACGGGTTGGGTGGTGGTCGTGGTGTCGACGTCGGGCTGTCGGGTGAATCCGGCTGGTTCGGCGGTCTCGGTGACCCCGGCGCCGCTGTCGATCACCCGCTCACCCAGGCCGGTCATGGTGATGACACTGACCGCCATCGCCGCCCCCGCCAACCCTGCCAGCGCCAAGGCTCCCCACTGCCGGCGGGAGGGGACGGGGGCGAAATCGACCGTGTCGGGGATCGACCGGGCACCTGGGGGAGGCACCTTGTGCAGCTCCGACGGATGCCGCCACAGCCGATCGTCGGGATGGACGGGCTCGCCGAAAGCGGCTTCGTCGTCATCGAAGAAGTCGTCGTCGGCCACGGCCGGAGATTACCGAGGTCTGCTCGCCGAATGGCCGCGGCTAGGTCTGAGGTGCCCTTTGATCTCCTAGCATGGTGCAGTGCACGTTCCCGCCGAGGGCGATACCTGGGTGGCCTTGAGCCACGATCCGTTGCCCGTCGAGGTGGCCGCCAACTGGGCGGTGCTACCTCGGTGCGGTGCGGTCGTGTTGTTCTCGGGCACCGCCCGCGACCACGCCGAAGGCCGTCCAGGGGTGTCTCGGCTCGAGTACGAGGCCTACACCGAACAGGTGGTCCCCCGCCTCGAGGCGATCGTCGCCGAAGCTCGCACGCGGTGGCCCGACCTGGGTCGCATGGCGCTGTTGCACCGAGTTGGCGAGTTGAGCATCGGCGAGTCGGCGGTCGTGGTGGTGGCCTCGGCCCCTCACCGCGTCGAGGCCTTCGAAGCCGCCCGATTCGGTATCGACACCTTGAAGGCCACGGTTCCGATATGGAAGCGTGAGCACTGGTCAGGCGGCCAGGACTGGGGTCTTCAGGCCCAGCACCTGGTCGAAGTCGATGATGCCTCGCCCGGAGGGGCCGGTTTGTCTGCGGGCGCAGGAGGTAACAGGTGAGTCCGATCGCATATCTGGTGATCGCCGTGGTCGTCGGCCTGGTCGGCATCGCGGCGGTCGTGGCCATGAACCGGACCCCTCGTCGGCCCGACTTCGCCATGGAGGAGTTCCGGCGAGAGATGCAGGCGTTGGCCCCTCCAGGCCAGGCGGAAGAACGTCGTCCATCGCCCGATCTGTCGGGTGTTCAGCGGGTCGGTCCCACGACCGAGCCCGAGGCACAGTAGGAGCCGGCACTGGCGCGCGACCTCGCCATCGACCTGGGTACGGCGAACACCCTGGTGTACTCGCGTGGCGAGGGCATCGTCATGAACGAGCCCAGCGTCATCGCGCTCAACAACGTCACCGGCGACGTGCTCGCCATGGGCAGCGAGGCGTGGCAGATGATCGGACGTACCCCGTCCAACATCGTGGCCGTCCGCCCGCTGCGCCAGGGGGCGATCACCGACTTCGACGTCACCCAACGCATGATCCGTCTGGTGCTGCAGCGGGTCGGGGTCAGCCGGTTCAACCGACCCCGAGTGGTGATCTGTGTACCGTCGGCCATCACTGCGGTCGAGCGTCGGGCGGTCACCGAGGCGGCCCGACGTGCGGGCGCCGCCGACGCTCAGCTGATCGCCCAGCCGATGGCAGCCGCCATCGGGGCCGGGCTGCCCATCAACGAAGCGATGGGCTCGATGGTGATCGACATCGGTGGTGGCACCTCCGAGACGGCGCTC
This sequence comes from uncultured Iamiaceae bacterium, assembly GCA_964511355.1. GTDB lineage: Bacteria > Actinomycetota > Acidimicrobiia > Acidimicrobiales > SKKL01 > SKKL01. The sequence goes on along the minus strand of CAZEFG010000104.1, from coordinate 5,431 downwards.
ATCTCCCTGGGCGGCATCGTGGCGATCCAGGCGGTGCGCTTCGGGGGCTTCGACATCGACGCCGCCATCCAGACCTTCATCCGGCGCGAGTACGGGATCGCCATCGGCGAACAGACCGCCGAGCAGATCAAGGTCACCATCGGTTCGGCCTGGCCGGTGCAGGAAGACGTCAACGCCGAGGTGCGCGGCCGCGACCTCGTATCGGGGCTCCCCAAGACGGTGCTGCTCACCCCGGCGGAGGTGCGGGAGGCCATCAGCGAGGTGGTCGGCACCATCGTGGATTCAGTGGTGGCGTGCTTGGGTGCCGCGCCGCCCGAGCTGGCCCAGGATCTGATCGAACACGGGATTCATCTCGTGGGCGGCGGCGGGATGTTGGCCGGTCTCAATGTGCGTCTGGCCTCTGAGACCGAAGTCGACGTCCACCTGGTCGACGCCCCCCTCGAGTGCGTGGTGTTGGGCGCGGGTCGCTGCATCGAGGCCTACGACGCCCTCAAGTCGATGTTCATGGGCGCCCCCGGCCGCTGACCGTTCTGATGGCGCCCCCCGCCGCCCTCGGCCGCTCACACCCTTCCCCCACCGCCCTGACCCTTCTGATGGCGCGAAACGGCCATATGTGGACGGTTCGCGCCAGGAGGATCGTGGTTCGGACTGTGGTCAGGGGCTGAGAAGGTCCTCGGCGGCTTGACGCACCTGCCAGTCGCGGTCGGTGGTGGCTCGCTGTAGCGCCTCGTCGACTTCGGGCCCGTCGAAGGGGGCAAGGGAAATCACCGCCCGGCGACGCACCGTGGCGATGTCGGTGGTAGCGGCGAGGATGGTGGGCAGGGCGTCCTCTGACCCGATGGCGCCGAGGGCGGCCACCGCCGCCTCGCGGACCAACGAGTCGGTGTGGTTGGCCACGAGTTCGCACAGCGGCTCAACCGCTTCGGGCGGAGGAGGGTCGAGTTCGCCGAGCGCCCAGGCGGCGGTCTCGATCACCTTGTCGTCGGGGTCGGCCAGCAACGGCAACAGGTCGACCTCGCTCGCCGGGACCGCCCCGGTGGCCGCCACCTCGGCGGCGCGGCGACGCACGAAGGGATGAGGGTCGGCCAGCGCGGTGGCCAGGGTCTCAGGATCAAGGGCGTCGGCACGGGCCAAGGCACTCAGGGCACTGGCCCGCACGCCAGGGTCAGCGTGGTCGAGGTGGTTCCGGATCACGGCGGTGTCGCCTTGGTGGCCGGCGATGATCACCTCGCGCTTGGTGGCGATGATGGCCCTGCGGG
>CAZEFG010000104.1:1862-4072 GCA_964511355.1 uncultured Iamiaceae bacterium | reverse complement strand
CCTTGGTGGCCGGCGATGATCACCTCGCGCTTGGTGGCGATGATGGCCCTGCGGGCCTGGTCGTCGGTGCTCACGGGTCAGCCTCCGGCTCGGGCTGGTGCGAACGACCTAGCCATAACCTCAAGTATCGGACCCCACGCTCCGATGGATTACAGCGTGCGGCGAAGAAGGACATGATCGCACGCTCTATTCTTCCTTTCCGCTCTTGCCGCCTCCAGCGGCGGGCCGCTCGGGCCACGGCTCGCCACTCGGCTCACCTCAGCTCTGAAAGGAGCGCCTGTGTCGCACATGGTCATCTTCCGTACCCCCGAGGGCAAGCCCGGGTACCAGCCCGCCGAGACGGTGCATGACGCCGTGGCGGTCGTGGAGCGCCTCCGCAACGACGAGGGAGTCGAGAACGTACGGATCTTCCGTCTCGAAGAGCTGACGTTTGAGTACCGGCCCTACTACAAGGTCGAGCTGGCGGGGGTCGGCAGCGACGCCGAGACGTCGGCACCTGCGGCGGTCCTTGACGATCCCGCACCGGCCACCGACGACGATCACACCTCTTCGCCCGGCGACGGCGCCATCGATGTCGGCCACGAAGAGGTCGAGGCGAACTCTCAGACCGAGACCTCACCGGGCGACGAGGGTGCCCCGGCCGACGATCTGGTCGAGCCGGTGCAGGCCTCCGAGCAGCCCCCGTGGGCCGCTCCGCCTCCTCCGCCTCCCGGTCCTTCGACCGACAGCGTGTTCGGGGGCGAGTCGGGCAGCGACGAGGAGTTCAGCAGCTCGGCCCAACGCCGGGGTCTGTTCGGCCGCTGATCGGCGCGCTGGCCGGTTCCGGTCAGCTGGCTATCTGTCCAGCCGTCAGCTGATGAGGTAGTCGAACAGGAAGAACGAGCCGAGCAGCGTCACACCCACCGCCAGGGTGAGGACCAGTCCGAGGATGATCACCAGCACGGTGAGCTCTACCGCCGAGAGCGCTCGGCGCCACCAAGGGGTGGCAACCGCAGCCGGTTCGACCCACGGCACATCGGGATAGATCCGCTCGGAGGGCGGCAACGGCACGGGTCGGCGACGAAGGAGCGGCATGGATCGGTGCTTCTGCTGGCGGGAAGGTTGCTGCGTTGGAGGTCACCCGCGTGTTGGGGTCGACCCTGAGGTGGCAGGCTAATGGCACCCACCGAGTGATGGAACCCGATGCTACCGCCGCCGCCCTATTCCTCGACCGACCCACCCGAGCCTGACGTCTCGGATCCGCGCACCCCGACCGACGAGTTGCCCCCGCCCCCACCGCCGCCGCCAGGTGGTCGGCGGGGTTGGTCGCGTAGGGCGAAACGGCGGGTGTGGATCGGCCTCGCGGTTGTGGCGATGCTCACCTCGGCGACGGTGGCGTCGTCGATGGTCAAGGTTCATTACTGGGCCTATGCGCCGGGCAAGATGCACGACACCAGTTCGGTGGTGCGCATCGACGGGACCGACCTGTTTCCCACCGACGGCGAGATCGCCTTCGCCACCGTGTCGATCCGGGGTCGCCTGAGCCTGTTGCGCTACGCGGTGGCCTGGCTCGACCCCGATGCGGTGATCGTGCCCGAGGAGCAGGTCATCGGCACCCGCGAGCCCGCCGAGAACCGCCAGATCAACCTCCAGCTCATGGACATGTCGACCCAGATCTCCACCTACGTGGCGCTCCAGCGGCTCGGCTATCCGGTCGACATCGTCGGCACCGGGGCCATGGTTGTGCAGGTCGAGGAGGACCAGCCGGCCGACGGGGTGATCGATGTCGGTGACACCATCGTGGCCGTCGACGGTGTCGAGGTGACCCTCGCCAACGACCTGGTCCACACCATCAGCGCCCGCGAGCCCAACACCACCGTCACCCTCACCATCGAACCGTTGGGAGGCGCCGGGGCCGAAGACCGAGAGGTCACCCTCGGCGCTCGGCCAGATGACCCATCGGCGGCGTTCCTGGGGGTGGTGCCCCAGACCCGCGACACCGCCTTTGAGTTCCCGTTCGATGTCGACTTCCGGACCGGCCCGGTGTCTGGTCCCTCGGCGGGGCTGGCCTTCACGTTGGCGGTGCTCGACCAGCTGACTCCGGGTGAGCTCACCGGCGGGTTGTCGGTGGCGGTCACCGGCACCCTTGACCTCGCAGGCAATGTCGGTCGCATCGGAGGCCTCGAGTTCAAGACCACGGCGGCCCGTCGTGACGGCTTCGATGTGTTCCT
>CAZEFG010000104.1:0-1762 GCA_964511355.1 uncultured Iamiaceae bacterium | reverse complement strand
GGGATCGCCCGCCGTGATTTCACCACCGCCTTCCGGGGCTTCGACCAGGTCGAGGTCCGGGCTTTCTTGTCGTCGACTGCCGTCCAGTTGAGGCAGGTCCTCGATCGCGAAGCTGACCTGATCCGCCGCCTCGACGAAGCCGAGCAACGGGCCGAGCAGGCCGACACCATCGACGAACATCGCCTCGCCGAACTGTTGGGGGAGGAAACCGCCCGGATCTTCGAAGCTGCCCGCGAGGCCGCCGCTGAGATCCGGGCCAAGGCCGAGACCAAGACGGCCCAGCTGGTGCGCGAAGCCCAGGACGAAGCCACCCGGATGACCTCCGACGCGGCCGAGGTGCTGCGGCTCCGTACCGCCGAGGCCGAGACGGCGGCGGGCGCCATCCGATCCGATGCCGAGTCGGCCCGCGACAAGATGCTGGCCGATGCCCGGGTCGAGGTCGACGCCATGCGGGTGCAAGCGGCCGACGATGCCGAGCGCATACGGGGGGAGGCCCAGACGGTGCTCGACCAGGCCGTGCTCGACGCCGAGGCGGCAGTTGAGTCGGCCCGCCAAGAGGGTCGCGAGATGGTGGCCGAGGCCCAGTTGGTGCGCGAGCGCATCCTCAAGGACCTGGCCCGGCGTCGGAGGGTGGGCAAGGCCCAACTCGAACAGCTACGCGCCGCCCGCGAGCGTCTGCTGGAGGCCTACGCGTTGGTGCGCCGCACCGTCGATGAGGCGACCATCGAGCTCACGGTGGCGGTGCCTGAGGCCAAGTTGGCCGCCGACGCGGCCGGGCGCCGAGTCGACCTCGACGACGATGAGCTGACGGTCGAGGCCATCGAGGCCGAGCTCGACGCCGGGCGGGTGGCGGGGATGCCGCTGCTCGACACCGGCGAGGTTCCGGCGGTGCGTCTTGAGGATCTTCCGCCGCCGCCAACTTCGGCTCCGGCGTTGGACCATGTCGCTGAGCCGGTCGATGAGCCGGTCGCTGAGCCGGAGCCGGAGCCGGAGCCCGAGCTGGATCCGGAGCCCGAACCCGAGCCGGAGTTTGAGCCCGAGCCTGAGCCCGAACCGGAGCCGGAACCCGAGCCCGAGCCCGAGCCCGAGCCGGAGCCTGCCGACGAGTTCATGTTGGGCGAGGCGGCACCTCAGGCGGCCGAGGAGGCCGAGGGCGCGGTGGGCGGGGTCGAGGACCTGTTCGCCCGGCTGCGCTCCGAGGTGCCCGACCCCGACGACGAGACCGAGGCCCCGGTGACCGACGACTCGCCGCTCGACGCCGGCGAGGCCATCGAAGCCGAAGAGTTCGCTCCCGCCGGAGCGATCGACGACGCCGGAGGCGGCGCAGCCGAAGACGGCGAGGGCGAAGAGGGCGAAGGTGAAGAGATCGTCGACGCCGACGAGGTCGACGAGACGTTGCTCGAACGGCGCGACCGCCATGTCGGCGACCTCGAAGCCTTTCTTGGTCGGGTGCTGAAGCGTCAGCTCGCCGACGACGAGAACGACAAGCTCGACCTGATCCGGCGACGGCCCGCCAAGGCCGCAAAGGCGACGGTCGATGAGCTCCTACCGCCGATCGAACAGCACCGAGAGGTGTTCGTCGAGGCGGTCACCGATGCGCTGGTGTTGGCGGCGGCCGCTGGCACCGAGATGGTGCGGGAGTTGTTGGCGCCCGCCGAAGCAGCGCCCGAGGTCATCGACGTCGAGGTCGACCTCGACGACATCGCCAACGACCTGGTCGATTCGCTCCTCGGCCCGATCCGCGAGCGCGTGGCCGAGTTGG
>CAZEFG010000103.1:0-8043 GCA_964511355.1 uncultured Iamiaceae bacterium | reverse complement strand
CGGGTGATGAAGTGGTTCTCCTGGCGCAGGATCGACACCACCTTGGCCAGGTCCTTGGAGCGGGTGCGGGCCACGTCGTAGCCGGCGATCTCGATGACGCCCGTGTCGATCCCGAGCAGGCGTCCGACCATGGTCAACAAGGTGGACTTGCCGGCGCCGTTGGGGCCGACCAGCGCCGTCACCCCGCCCTGGGGAATCTTGAGGTCGACCGGGCCGATCCTGGTCTCGGGGCTGTAGGTCTTTGAGACCTCGCTCAGGTTGATCACAGCTTGCCCTTTCGCAACAGGACGATCAGGAACGCCGACCCGCCGACCATCTCGATCAGGATCGACACCACCCCCTGGGCATAGAAGATGTGGCGCAACACGAAGTAGGCGCCGGTCAAGAAGGCGAAACCGGCCAGGGCCGCCACCGGGAACACCAGCCGGTGATCGTAGGTGTCGGTGGCCTGGTAGGCGAGGGTGGCGACCAGGAAGCCGAAGAAGGTCATGGGCCCGACCAGCGCCGTCGACACGGCCATGAGAATCGACACCAGGAACAGCACCGTCATCAGCTCGCGCCGGTAGTTGAAGCCGAGGCGGATACTGGTGTCGCGCCCGAGGGCCAAGACGTTGAGCCGCCGGGCCCGCATCCACAACACCGCGGCGGTGACCGCGGTGAGGGGAATGGCGATGGCGAGATAGGACTCGTCGGCGTTGGAGACGTTGCCGAACATGCGGGCCGAGAGCAGATCGAACTCGCTCGGCGTGAGGAGGCGCTGCATGAAGTTGGCCAGGGCCCGCAGCCCGCCGCCGATGACGATGCCGATGAGCAGCATGGTCTGGACGTCGGTTCCGAGCCGGCCCGACAACAGCGTGCCGTAGAGCAGGAAGGCCACCGCCACCAACAAGATGACCTGGAACACGAACTGTTGTCGGCCCTGCAACGTCGCCAGGCCGACCACCCCGAAGAAGTAGACGGCCGCGGTCTGGATCGCCACATACAGCGACTCGAACCCCATGATCGACGGGGTGATGATCCGGTTGTGGGTGGCGGTCTGGAAGCTCACGGTGGCAAAGGCCTGTGACACCGCCACCACGCCCATCACGACCAGGCTGACCGCCCGCCGTCGGGCGATGCGCCAGAAGCCGGGGGTGCCGTAGGGGACGGGGTTGTCCCACACCAGCAGCCCGATGGCGAACACGACGCTCAGCGCCACCAGGGCAACGACGATGAGGATGTAGCGGCGTCGGGCCCGCTGGGTGGGCAGGGGACGCGAGTGGCGTTCGATGGGTGTCTCGGCGGGGGCTGGCGAGGGGGCAGTGGCGAGCTCAACCACGGCCCGCTCCAGTCTGGCGGCCGGGGCGGCGCTGGCCGAGCAGCATGGCGATGAAGACGCCAGCACCCAACACGCCGAGGATGAGCGAGACCGGAACCTCGAAGGGGGCGATGATGGTGCGCCCGACCAGGTCGCACACGGTGACCAGGCCGATGCCGAGCAGGCAGACCCACGGCAGGTTGCTGCGCAGGTCGTCGCCGCGGAACATCGACACCAGGTTGGGCACGATCAGCCCGAGGAAGGGCAGATTGCCGATCACCACGGTCACCACCCCGGTGGCCACCGCGATCAGGACGGTGCCGAGCAGGAGGACCTGGTTGTAGTTGAGGCCCACGTTGGTGGCGATCTCCTCGCCGAGGCCCGCCACCGTGAACCGGTCAGCCACCACGAACACCAGAACCACCACGGCGAGCACGATCCACAGCGGCTCGTAGTAGCCCCGCTGCACTGAGGTGAAGCTACCGGCGAACCACACGCCGAGGTTCTGCAACACGTTGTGTTCCATGGCGAGGAAGGTCGACACCGACCCGACCACGGCACCGAGCATGATCCCGACGATGGGCACGATCAGGGAGCTGCGGAGCTGCACCCGCCTCAGGAACAGGAAGAAGACCATGGTGCCGATGAACGCAGCGACGATCGCGCCGATCATCCGCTGCATGATCGTGGGGTTGGGGACCATGATCATCACCAGCAACAGGCCGAGGCCGGCCCACTCGGTGGTGCCGGTCATGGTCGGCTCGACGAATCGGTTCTGCGACAGCATCTGCATCACCAGGCCCGACATGGCCATGGCCGCACCGGCGAGCACCAAAGCGATGGTGCGAGGTACCCGGGTGACCAGGAAGATGTTGCCGCCTTCTTCGCCGCCGAAGATGTCGTAGACGCCGCTCAGCAGCGACAGGCCGAGCAGAACGAGGACGGCGACGGTCCCCACGAGCAGCTTCAGGTCGAACAGGCGACCTTTGGTGTCCGCGGGGACCGTGACCGTCGTCATGTAGCTGTCAGTCCGCCGCAGCTTCGAGGGCGTCGGCGAAGGAGTTGAGGAACTTGGTGTAGGTCTGGATGCCCTCGTTGAGGTAGGTGTCGTTGGGCATGTAGACGATCTGGTCGTTCACGATGGCGGGCACCGAGCGCAGCGCCTGGGACCCGACGAGGATGTCGGCCGCGGGCTGGAACTCGGGCTCGTTGGCCGCGATGGCGGCGTCGCGGTCAAGGACCAGGATCCATGCCGGGTTCGACGATGCGATGGCCTCGACCGAGATCTCGTCGCCCTGGTGGTCGTTGCTGGCCCCGTCGACCTCGAGGGCGGGGGTGAGACCGAGGATGTCGAACAGGGGGCCGAGGGTGCGACCGACGGTGGGCGCGAGGTAGCCGATGGTGCCGCCCGAGGTGTTCACGGCCATGACGGTGTCGGCGGGGTCATAGGCCGCCTGGACCCGGGCGATGGCCTCGTCGAACTCGTCGATGAGGGCCTGGGCCTCGTCCTGCTTGTCGAAGATGTCGCCGAGCAGGCGGACCTGGCGACGCAGTTCCTCGTCGAAGGGCTCGCCCTCGCGGGGCTCAAGGGTGATGATCGCGGCGTCGGGGACCAGGTCGGCGATCTCCTCGTTGCGGTCATAGAAGCGCTGGCCGCTGATGATGAGGTCGGGGTCGGCGGCCACGATGAGCTCGAAGTTGGGCTCGCGGTGGTTGCCGATGTCGGCGATCGAGCTGTCCTGGGTGTAGGCGACGGTGTCGGGCATCAACGCCACCGGCGCCGCCGCCAGCTCGATGCCCCAGTCGGACAGGAGCTGGAAGGTGCGGTTGTCGAGGGCGACGACCGTCTGCGGGGGAACGGAGATGGTGTGGGTGCCGTAGTTGTCCTCGATCTCGATGGTGCCGTCTTCGGTTTCGGAGGCGTCTGTGCCGTCGGTGGCGGGCTCGGTGGTGCTGCTGGAATCGCCGGCGCCGGGGGTGGCGGCGTTGTCGTCGGTGTCGTCACCGCAGGCGGCGAGGAACAAGCCGAGCACAAGAAGCAGGGCGATGACGCCGCGGCGGCGTTGTGGGGTGTTCACGGGGCGGTTCCTCCGATGGATGGATCACGGGTTCTTGTGCTCGACTCGGTATGTCGAACACGATCGGTAGGGGAACCTAACAGTCTGAAGTTAGGCATGGCGAACTCATGACGGAACGGGTGCTTGATGACCGCTCCGTCATGGACAGCCCGTCGTACTCAAGCGGTACGTTCTGCGCTCGTGGCCGTCTACCTGGTGTACGCCGACGCTGACATCGACACTGACGCCGAGGGCCCGTGGGACGAGATTGTCCTGCTGCGCCCCGGGCTGGCGTTCGTGCGGAGCGACCTGCACCGCTCGGCGGTCTACCACGCCATGAAGGACGCGCTGCCGGCCCGGACGGCGCTATTGCTCTCCGAACTCGAGGAGGCGCCCAAATTCAAGGGCATGGAACCTGGGACGCTGGCCTGGATTCGACGGAATCTGGGGTGAGGGGCCGAGCCGCGCCGCCGGGGGGGGCTATTCGTCGCCCACCACGCTTCCCGTGGCGTTACTCGCAGGATCCGATCACATACCGATCCGATTCGTCGCCCACCACGCGTCCCGTGGCGTTACTCGCAGGATCCGATCGCATACCGATCCGATTCTGCGATTAGGGCGTTGGCCGGGCTGGGCGGCGAGGGTGCGGCGTGGCTATGCGTCGCTCACCCGGTCTGAGCTGCTTCGCCGGGCGCGGGCGACGACGTAGGTCGCTCCGGCCAGGATGGCGCCCGCAATGGCCGTGGCGACGAAACCCCAACGGCCGACCGCTGCGTCGATCGTCTGGCGCGTGGTCGAGGTGGGGTCAGCGAGAACGAAGACCACGAAGACCGCCGAGGCCGTCGACAGGAGAAGGAAGGTGGCGCGCCATGCCCATCCGGTCAGGCCCGCCCGCACCCGCAGGATCCGACCGGCCTTGACGATGCGACGCACCCGCAGGATCCGCAGAGCGCCGATCACCCGCGCCAGGCGGAGTAGCCGCATGATCTGGACCGGTCCCAGAGCGAAGATCACCGCCGGGATGGTGGCCACGGTTATGCCCACCGGCAGGCGGTTGCGGCGAACCCATTCGAGCCGGTCTCCGGTGAGGGCCAACAGCACCAGGGTTTCGGCCACGAATACCGCCATGGTGGCGTAGTTGATCGCCGCGCCGACCTGTTCGGCGTGGCCCTCCATGGTGGTGAGGAACATGGCCGGCACCGACGCCACGGCCGCCACCACCACCGGGGCGGTGAACCACTGCTCGACCCGCTCAGCCCGATCGGGCGGGGTGGTATCGACGGTCGCGGGGACCGTGGTGTCGTCGGTGGAGGCGGATGCAGACACGACGTCCGACCGTAACGTCGACGGCGGGTCGGTGCCCACCGAGCGTCTGTGGCGGCCCGGGGAACGAGCGTAGGGAGCACTTCGCATGCGGTCCCGGTAGAGTAGTTGACAGATCAACCAACTCGGAACGTTTTCATTTCGAGAGGAGCCCACAGATGACTGTCGAATCTGTCACCATGCCCACCTACTTCCTGAGCCACGGCGGTGGACCGTGGCCCTGGCTCGATGGTCCTATGCGTGATGCCATGGACCAGCTCGAGGAATCGCTCCGCAAGCTGCCCCTCGAGGTTGGCGAGCGCCCCGAGGCGATCCTCATGGTCTCGGGCCACTGGGAGGCGCCGACCTTCACCGTCCAGACCCACCCGAACCCGCCGATGATCTACGACTACGGCGGCTTTCCCGAGCACACCTACCGCATCCAGTACCCGGCACCCGGCTCACCGGAGCTGGCCGCCCGGGTCGTCGAGCTGGTCGGCGGGGCCGGCATCGCCATCAACGAGGACCCCGAGCGGGGCTACGACCACGGGATGTACGCGCCCCTGTTCCCGGCCTGGCCTGACGCCGACGTGCCTGTCGTGCAGCTCTCGATCAAGCGGGGCTACGACCCCGAGGAACACCTGGCCATCGGCCGAGCGCTCGCACCCCTGCGCAAGGAAGGTGTGCTGATCCTCGGCAGCGGCCTCAGCTATCACAACCTCGGCCTCATGGGTCCCGGTGCTGCGCAGCCCTCGCAGGAGTTCGACACCTGGCTCACCGAGACCATGCTCCTGCCCTCTGATGAGCGCTCCGCCCGGTTGCGTGAATGGGCCAAGGCCCCCAGTGCCCGGGTCGCCCACCCGTCCGAGGACCACCTCATCCCGCTGATGGTGGTGGTCGGCGCCGCCGAGGACGAGGCCGCTACCCGCACCTACCACGAGGACGCCTTCTTCGGCGGGGTCAGCGCCTCCAGCTACCGCTTCGGAGCCCCCGTCCCCGCACCGGTCGCCGGGTAGTCAGCAGAAGCCCGGTCGCCCGGTGCGGCCGGTCGCGAAAGAGACCGAAGGGCCGGATTCTCGCCCGGAGGAACTAGCCAGCGGTGTAGCCGCCGTCGGCGACGAACTCGGCGCCGGTGACAAATGATGCGTCGTCGCTGGCGAGGAAGCAGATGACGGTGGCCATCTCCTCGGGTCGGCCGAGGCGGCCCATCGGGGTGACGCCGATCAGCATCTCGCGGTCGGTGTCACCCAGGATCGGAGTGTCGATGTAGCCCGGGTGGACGGAGTTGACCCGCACGCCCTCCTTGGCCCAGCCGAGGGCAACCGTCTTGGTCAACAGCCGCACAGCGCCTTTGGCGGCGTGGTAGGCGGGGCTGACCCCGGAACCCACGATGCCGTACATCGAACTGATGTTGATGACCGACCCGTGGCCGCTCTGCTTGAGAGCATCGCCGGCGGCCTTCATGCCCAGGAACACGCTGGTCTGGGTGACCGCCACGACCTTGTTCCAGGTGTCGGCGGTCGTGACTTCGATGGGCTCGGTGTCGCCGATGCCGGCGTTGTTCACCAAGATGCCAAGGCCGCCGAAGGTGTCGACGGTGGTCGCCACCGCATCGGCCCAACCCTGCTCGTCGGTGACGTCGAGGTGGACAAAGTTCGCCTTGCCGCCGGCCTGTTCGATCTCGCTCGCCGTCTCGGCGCCCAGATCGTCCTGCAGGTCGGCGATGATCACCGAGCCACCTTCGGCGGCGATCTGTTTCGCGGTGGCCTTGCCGATCCCGCTTGCGCCGCCGGTGACCAGAGCTACCCGACTGTCGAACCTGCCCATGAGCTCATCTCCTTTGTCAACGTCAGGGTCACGCTATGGCGAGAATCCTCGGCGTGTCGGATAAGTGGCTGCCCGGGAATCGCAGGATCAAACCTCGCGCGTCGACGCAGACGGGTTAGCCCCCTGTACGGTGCCCAACCGTGCCCCGACCAATACGCCCCCTGGCCTTCGTGCTCGCCATGGTCCTGCTGGCCGCGGCCTGTGGAGACGACCCCGACCCGATCTCGTTGGATCTCTCCGACGCCACGTCCACCACCGCCGCGCCGACCACCTCCCCGGACACCAGCTCGACCACCACGACCCTGCCCGACCGATCGGCCACCCACACTCGCGAGAAGACGAACCCGCCGCGCATCGAGTTGGTCTCCGAAGGGTCTGAGCCCCGGGCGCCCCTGAGGTTGGCGCTGGAGCCCGACGACAAGCAGCGGGTCGTGGTCGAGATCATGCAGGCCCGCCAGATGCACGTCGAGGGTCTGGGGGCCGGCGAAGAGGCCGAGGCCAGCTACGCCATCGACATCGACATGACCGTCACCGGGGTTTCCGGGGGTACCGCCTCAGTCGAGACCACCTACGTCGACTTCCGCCTCTTGAACCCCGGCGTGGCGACCGAGGAGGACATCGCCGAATTCCAGGCCGTTGCCGACAGCGTCACCGGGCTCATCTTCTATTCGACCATCGACGACCGAGGCATCACCCGGACGATCGATTCTCCCCACTCGTTCGGGACCGGTTCGTCACCCAACGACGTGGCCGTGGCCGGACAGGACGTCCCCGAGATCCCCCTGCCGGCCGACCCAGTGGGGATCGGCGCCCGATGGCGCACCACCATCGGCCCCGTGATGGAGAACGGGACCATGACCACCATTCGCACCGAATACGAGCTGCTCGAGGTGCACGCCGACCGGCTGGTCATCCATCAGTCGACCACCATCGCCACCGAGCCGATGAGCGTCGAAGGATGGGATTACGGCGCCAGCGAGTCGACAATCGGCGGCACCCTCACCTGGTACCTCTCCGACCTCATGCCCACCGGCATCATCGAAGGCACCGGCGCCTTCCCCTTCATCAGCCCCGACTACGGTCCCGATCGGCCCGGCGAGATCCGGGTCCGGAACCGCACGAGCGTCTCCACCAGCCGCTGACCGGCGGCGAGCTGCGCCTCCGGCCGCGGGAATGTCCACGCTCCCGCTCCGGTTGAAGCTAGTTGAGACGTCAACTAACTCTGGGACGTCAGCTGATTGACCGGGAGCCCGCCCGGCGTGGAGGACAGTTCGATGAGCACCAATCCCCGCGAGGTCGCCTTTGGCCTCGACACCTTCGGTGATGTGACCACCGATCTCGACGGCAACCTGAAGAGCCAGGCCCAGGTCATCCGCGACGTGGTGGAACAAGGCGTGCTGGCCGACGAGGTCGGCGTCGACGCCATCGGCCTCGGGGAGCATCACCGCGACGACTTCGCCATCACCTCTCCCGACGTGGTGCTGGCCGCCATCGCGGCCCGGACCGAGAAGATCCTGCTCGGCTCGGCGGTGACGGTGCTCAGCTCCGACGACCCCGTCC
>CAZEFG010000102.1:2392-8201 GCA_964511355.1 uncultured Iamiaceae bacterium | reverse complement strand
CCTCACCGGCATGATCGCCGGTTCCCTCGACGTCGTGGTCGACTCGGCCACCCAGGCCCGCACCTACCAAGGTCTGTTGATCATGTCGCTCGGTGATGGGCGTGCGGTCGATGTCCGCGTCGAACTGCGAGCCAACCCGCTGGCCGTCGAGGTCGAGGGCTCCGACGCCACCGACATCGCCGCCGACGGCCAATCCCCAGCCGAACCGGATGGACCGGCCGTTCCGGCCGACCCCACTCGCTTCAACCTGGTCGGCTCCTTCTGGTCCACCAGCCCTCAAGACCTGGCTCTGTCGGCTTCCGGAACAGTCACCGGCGCTCTTGATCTGGCCGCCTCCACCCTGCGCCTGACCTTCGCCAGCTGATCGCGCAAGGCGGCTATGCACATGCCGCCGCTGGTGCCACGACGCTGGTCCCATGCCCACCCTCGACCGGAGAAACCCGATCGAGGGTGCTTGCTTTGGCGTGTAACGAGGTCGTAATGTCCCGAGTTGGTTGAAGCGGTGTGTCACAAACTCTGTGGCGTCACGGTTACAACTTCAGCGGGATGCGGACCTATCAAGGGACGCAGTCTGCATGAGCCGATGCCCGGGACCTCCGGGCTCCCGGCATCGACACCTACGGACATTCCTTTACCAGGAGGCTCAATCCCTTGAGTATTCGCACCCAGCGAAGCTCGACCCGCATCGGCGTAGCGACGATCGTCGCCGCGCTGATCGCGTCGATCTTCGCTTTCGCTGCACCTGCCGGTGCAAACCTCGATGCGGACAGCGTCACGCGTTACGCGGGCTCTGACCGTTACGAGACTGCCGCACTCGCTGCGCTCGACACCTTCCAGGGTCTCGGCCCGCAGTACGACATCGTCCTCGCTTCCGGCGAGAACTTCCCTGACGGCCTCGGTGCCGCTTACCTGGCCGGTGTGGCCGAGGCTCCGGTGCTGCTCACCGCTCGCGCCGCTCTGCCCGCCTCCACCGCCAACGCCATCGGCGCCCTCGGTGGCGCCGACGAGTCCCTGGTGACCGTCCACATCGTGGGTGGCACCGCTGCGGTCAGCGAGAACGTTCGCACCCAGCTCACCAACCTCGGTTACAAGGTCAACGCCATTGGTGGCGCCAACCGCTACGAGACCGCCGCCAACGTGGCTGCCGCTGGCAACCTCATCGGTGGCGTCGGTGAGTTCCAGGGTCTGCGTACCGCCATCGTCGTCACTGGCGAGGCGTTCCCTGACGCCCTGGCTGCTGGTGCGTTCTCCTACGCCGGTGAAGACGGCGATAACCCGCTGCCCATCGTCCTGACCACCAGCAACTCGCTGTCGTCGTCGGCCGACACCACCCTCACCAACCTCAACATCGAGCAGGCCGTCATCGTCGGCGGCACCGCCGCCGTTTCGGCTGCTGTTGAGACCGCCATCGAGGCCAAGGGCATCGACACCGTCCGCGTCTCGGGCGCCAACCGCTTCGGCACCGCCGCTGCGCTCGCCAACCTGCTGCTCGACGAGAGCATCGAGGGTGGCGCTGACTGGGACATCGACGGCTTCGTGCTCGCCAACGGCACCAACTTCCCCGACGCCCTCTCGGCTTCGCAGGTTGCTGGCGCCTACGGCTTCCCCATCATCCTCAGTGGCTCCATCCCCACCGACACCTGCAACGCTCTGGGTGCCTTCGGTCAGTACATGGACGACCTGGTCGTGATGGGTGGCACCGCCGCCATCTCCGAGGCTGACGTCACCGCCGCCCTCGGCTGCTCCACCGATCAGGCCCCCACGGCCACGATCACCGCTCTTGACGGCCGCAGCAGCTTCACCGTGCAGTACAGCACCACCGTCATCGGCTCGGACGACATCGACAACTACCGGGTGAACAACTCGACCGCCACCATCTCGGGGATCACCCCCGGTCCGGCCGGTTCGAACCTGGTGACCGTCACCGTGTCGACCCCGTTGGCTCCCAACGACACCATCACGGTGAACCCGGCTGCTGAGCCTGCTTCCACCAAGGTCCGCACCGCTGGTGGCGGTCTGGTCGCCCAGACCAACTTCACCATCGCCAAGGACAACACCCGTCCCGCCGTGGCCCTGGCCCGGTTCTTCGACGGCGTGACCATTGGCTGGATCTTCACCACCGAGGCTGTCAACTCGAGCTACACCGCTGGTGACATCACCGTCGACGGCGCCAACACCGCCGCCCCGGCTCCTCTCGGTACCGCCCCGACCACTGGTTGGTACGTGACCCTCGCCGCTCCTGAGGGTGGCGACTCGGTCCAGATCGCCGAAGGTACCTTCGTCGACGTGGCCACCGAGCCCAACGAGAACCCGGCCTACAGCACCCAGGTGACCACCGACAACACCAAGCCCACCTTGGCGTCGGCCACCCACACGCTGTCGCAGCACTACACCACCCCGGGTGATCCCACCACGGCCGCCTTGGCCAGCCTCGACGTCGATGGCCTCGTCATCTACGCCCGGGCCACCGGTGCGGCCTCTGGCCACCTCGGTAACGCCTGGACCTTCGAGGCTGTTGATACCAACAACACCGCCGTTACGGTTCAGGTCAACGCCACCACCAAGGTGATCCGCGTCGGCTTCACCGACCCGGAGGCAATCCCCACTGCCGACCTGGTCATCGCCCTGGCCAACAACCCCACCTTCAACGCCAACTTCTACACGGTCGTTGACGGTGCGGGCACCACGGTTGACGCCGATCTCTACGACGGCGACGACCTGGCCGGTGGTATCTCCAACGTTCGGGTCCTTACCCAGTGGAGCGAGCAGATTCGCCCCGCTGCCTTCGGCTCGAGCCTCAGCGGTGCCGCTCTCGTCCCCGCCCAGACCGCTTCGGTCAACCCGGGCGTTGACGCTGCCGCTCCGTTCACCGGTGGATGGGTTCTCGTCTACACGGTGACCGCTGACAGCCAGATCTCGACTCAGATCGTCCCGCCCGCGGGCTCGATCCTCGACCTGGCCGGCAACACCAACAACGCCACCGCGGCGAACATCACCGCTGGCTGATTTACAGCAGTAACCAACACCTCGAAGTTCTGAGGTGTCGAAGAGGCCCCGGCTCCGGCCGGGGCCTCTTCGCGTTCCCCGACCGGTGACGGTGACCGCAGGCCACCGCCCACTAGAGTTTCGCCAGGCGGTGTCACCGGATCGGCTCTGATCCGGTTGAACCTTGTGCGGGCGGCGCTCGACACGTGACCAGACGGAGGCCCAGTGCTCAGCCCCACCCCCAGACCAACCCGATCGACGCGCATGGCCGCCATCGTGTCGGCGATGCTCCTTTTCGGGATCATCTTTCCCGCCACCGCCAGCTCCCAGAGCGACCCCGACCCCGATCTCAACCCCACCGACACCCGGCCCTATGCCGATCCGGTCGAGCCCGACGACCGCTTCCAGGTCGTCTCCCGGGCCCAGGTCTCCCTGGGGGTCCAGCACGTCCAATACCGGCGGTCGGAGCCGTTGGCATTGGCCCACGTTGCCCGCATCGAACCCGAGGCCGCGCATCGACTGCGGGTTGTAGCGGCCCGCGACGAGGTGTCGGGTCGCCGCGAGACCCCCACGTCGATCTGCGCCCGTCACGAGTGTGCTGTAGCCATCAACGGCGACTACTGGGACGGGGCGGGACGCGCCAGCGGGGTGCTGGTGGCCGACGGTGAGCTGCTCCAGAGTCCGCCGCCCCTGCACGCCCAGTTCGTCATCCAAGCCGATGGCACCCCCACCACCGAACCCCTGGTGTGGAGCGTCGACATGATCATCGGCGGCCAGCCGATCTCCATCGACGGAGTCAACCGGCCCGTCGGCGATGGTCAGGTCGTCCTGTACACCCCCCGACGAGGCAGTACCACGGGCACCCCCGAGGGCACCCGCGAGATCGTCCTCGAGCTCCTGTCCACCAACGGCGACGGGACCATGAACGTCCGTATCCTCGACCAGCGCTCGACCGGCAACCTGGCCATCGAACCCAACCGCCTGATCCTGGCCGGGCGGGGGAGCGCCGAGACCGTTCTCGCGGAGCTGGGGACCCTGGCGGCCCAGGGCATTGACACCGGGACCATCCGGGTCGACATCAGCGGCGCTCGCCACGCTCTCGGAGGCTCCCCTCGCCTGATGACCGGTGGACTCTACGACTTCCCCTACACCGACCCCGGCGCCAACAGCCGCGCCCCCCGCTCCGCAGTGGGCTGGACCGCCACCGGTGAGATGCTGCTGGTGGCGGTCGACGGCCGTCAGTCCGGGTACAGCGGCGGTGTGAGCTACACCGAACTGGCCCGCCTGCTGGCCCACCTGGGCGCCGTCGAGGGCATCGGCCTCGACGGCGGTGGCAGCACCACCTTCGTGGTCGAGTCGAGCGTGCAGAACCGCCCGAGCGACGGCTCCCAACGTTCGGTCGCCAATGCGCTGGTGGTCGACCCCGCCGAGGTCCGGGCTCATCGGGTGAGCGGTCCCAACCGCTACGCCACTTCGGTGGCGGCTTCGCAACAGGCCTTCCCCGACGGCGCGGCACTGGTACTCATCGCCAGCGGCCAGAACTACCCCGACGCGCTTGCCGGCGCGGCGGCTGCCAAGGGCACCTCTCCAGTGCTGTTGGTGGAAGGGAACCGCATTTCGCCTGAGGTCATGGCCGAGATCGATCGCCTCGGTGCCCAGGGGATCGCCATTCTGGGTGGAAGTGCCGCCGTATCGCCCCAGGTCGAGGCGCAGCTGCGAGCCCGGGTCCCCTTCACGCTCCGCTTCTCGGGCACCGATCGCCTCCAGACCGCAGTCGAGGCATCGAAGATGGCTTTCCCCGACGGTGCCCCAGTGGTGTACCTCGCCACCGCCGATGCCTTCCCCGACGCTCTCGCCGCCGGGGCAGGGGCCTCTGCTGAGGGAGGACCGGTGCTCCTGGTTCGAGGCGACACCCTCGCACCATCGGTCGCCGCCGAGCTACGCCGCCTCGCGCCCCAACGGATCGTGGTCACCGGCGGTACTGCGGCGGTGTCGGGCTCGCTCGTGACCCAGGCGAGCGCCATCGCCCCGGTGACCCGCCTTTCCGGGGTCAACCGTTACGCCACCGCCGCAGCGGTGGCCGAGTCGATCCACTCGGCGTCGCCTGACGCCGTGGTGGCCACCGGCCAGGACTTCCCCGACGCCTTGTCGGGAGCGTGGCTGGCCGGAGCCCAACGCCGACCCTTGCTACTGGTACCGGGCACCTGCACCGCCGAGCCCGCGCTACGCCTGGCCGACCGCATCGGGGTCACCGGGGTCATCATCATGGGTGGCACCGCCGCCATCCACGACCGGGTCGGACGCCTCGCCGTCTGCACCGGGTGACCGACCAGCCCGAACTCCTGTCCAAAACCCGTCTGACCATCCTCAAGGAGAAATGCCCGATATGAAGAACCCCTCTGGTCGGATCGCAGCCGGTCTGGCAGCTCTGGCACTCGCTGCTGGCCTAGCCGCGTGTGGGGGCGACGATGACGGCGCTGGCGACGGAAACGACGTCGAGAACGCCCCGGTCATGACCAACGAATTCGGGGTCGAGACCTTCGAGCCGGGCGACGACCCGTTCAACATGCCCGAGACCGTGGAGCCGGACTGATGAGCGGAACCGTTACGGGGGGCGCGAAGGAATTCGGCCCAACAGCTGGTAGCACTGAGTCATGAACAAGCGTCGAGTTGCCAGTATCAGCCTCGCCGCCATGCTCGCCCTGGCTGCGTGCAGTGGCGACGACGATCAGCAGGCCCAGGACTCCACCACGTCCTCGGCCCCCACCGAGACCACCGACCGGGCCGACCAGCCCCTGCTCGGACGGGCCTTGGGCGGTAGCGG
>CAZEFG010000102.1:0-2292 GCA_964511355.1 uncultured Iamiaceae bacterium | reverse complement strand
CGCCTGTCCGGCCCCGACCGATACGTGACCGCCGCCCAGGCCGCCCTGGCCGCCTACCCGGGCGGTGCCAACAACATCATCCTGGCCAGCGGCGAGAACTTCCCCGATGGCCTGGCCGCCGCCTACCTGTCAGGTGCGGTCGGCGCCCCGGTCTTGCTCACCGCCCGCGACGCCCTGCCCAGCTCCACGGCCAACGCCATCGGTACCATCGACGCCTTGCTGGCCGGCGACGCCACCGTGCATGTGGTGGGCGGCAACGCCGCCGTGAGTCCGGCCGTCCGCGCCCAACTCACCACCTTGGGCTACGAGCTGAACGAGATCAGCGGTGCCAACCGGTATGAGACGGCCGCCAGCGTCGCCGCCGCCGGTAACACCGCGGGAGGCGTCGGCAGCTTCGACGGCAAGCGCACCGCCATCGTCACCACCGGCGAGAACTACCCCGACGCCCTCTCGGCCGGATCCCTCGCCCACGGCGGGCGCCACCCCGTGCTGCTCACCAACGCCGGTGCGCTGCCCGGCGCTACCAACCTCGTGCTCGATGCGCTCAACATCGAGCAGGTGATCATCCTCGGCGGCACGGGCGCCGTGTCCCCGGCGGTGGCCACCGCCATCGAAGCCAAGGGCATCGACGTGACCCGCATTTCCGGTGCCAACCGTTTCGGCACGGCAGCGGCTCTGGCTGAGCTGCTCACCACCCCGCCGGCCGCCGACGGCTTCGGTTGGGATGGCGTCGAGTTCGTCCTCGCTCGGGGCACCAACTTCCCAGACGCTCTCGCTGCCTCTCAGGTCGGTGGCGTGCACCAGGCCCCCATCCTGCTGACCTCCGACACCCTGCCGATCGATACCCGCAACCTGTTGACGGCCCGTTCGCACACCGCGGCCACCCTCTTCGCCATGGGTGGGACGGGTGCCATCTCGGCCACCACCCTCCAGCAGGCCGTCAACGCCGCCACCATCGACGCCCCGACCGCCACGGTCGCCGCCTTGGCCACCGAAGGCACCTTCACCGTCAAGTTCAGCGAGCCGGTGGTCAACGCTGATGACATCGCCAACTACCGGCTCAACAATGCGGCGCTGCCGGGCGGTTCAACCATCGCTGAGGGACCAGGCACCAACGAGGTCACCATCACCCTCGGCGGCGGCACCACGCTAGCCATTCACGATGTGATCACCGTGAATCCCGCCGGCGGCGACATCGAAAGCCTGGTTGGTGCCAGGGTTCCGCTCACCACCTTCACCGTGGTCGAGGAACCACCTGCTCCCTGATCCTTCACCGGAGTCCGAGGGCGGGCTACTGCGAGAGTCATCCGACAGTCGCACCACCGTCGCCGTGTTGGCGGCGGTGGTGCTTGTCGTTCACGTAGTCGTAGCGTTCCGCCACGGCGGCCCGGTGGCGGTCCCGGACGTGCCCAGCTACCTCGCGGTGCCGCAGTGGATCGCGGGAGGGCTCGAACCGTCCCCGTTCGGACACCACCCCGGTTACGGACTGTTGCTGGCGCCGTGGGCTTTGCTGGGGCTCAGCCCCGATGGGCTTCACACCGCGGCCCTCATCTTCAACGGCGCCCTGGCCGCGCTGGCGGTGGTGCTGACGTGGGGTCTGACGCGTGCGCTCAACCCCGCCGGGTCCGAGTGGGTGCCATTGATCGCGGCTGGTGTTGCCGCCCTGCACCCGTCGCTGACCTCGGCATCACGGGTGGCCTGGCCCGAGACGCTGCTGGTCGTGTTGGTGCTCGCCACCGCCTGGCTCTTGGTCCGGGCGCTCGCCGATCCAGCACGCTCGGCGCGATTCGTACCGGTGGGTCTGGTGGCCACCATCGGCGTGGCCGCCCATCCTCGCATGGCGGCGCTGGGGGTGGCTTCGGCTCTGGCCGTCGCCGTGGTGCGACCAGGCTGGCGAGCCGCCGGGGCCTGGCTGGCCGGTGCCGCGGCCGGGGTGGGCCTGACATTGGTTGTCCTGGCGGTGGCCTACAACGGACCCGCCGGAGGTGGCCGTCTGGCAGGAGCGGTCGAGTCAGCGGGCCAGGGCGCCGGGTGGATCACCACCGTGTCCGGCCAGATCGCCGCCGTGGCCGCCAGCACCGCCGGGCTCGCCATCATCGGCCTCCTCGAGTCAGCCCGTCGCTTGGCCGGGATACGGGCCGAGCAGCCCCATGGGGTCGAGCGCTCCCGTCTCGCGGTCGCCGTCCTCGTCGGCGCGGGGGCGGTCGGCACCATGTTGTTGGCGGGCGCTTCGCTGGCGGGAAGCGACCGAGCCGACACCTTCGCCTACGGGCGCTACCTCGACCCCTACAC